>DAITMB010000021.1:22021-50628 GCA_036835375.1 Bacteroidota bacterium | reverse complement strand
AAATGAGGGTGCCGGGCAGTTGGCCCATGGTGTAGTCCCAGTGAAGCCTTGGCTCTAGGCCTGCGACTTCAAATTGGCGATTGCGGTTTCCAGTGTTGTTTCGCATGTAATGAGCACCACCAGCGACGGTCGTGTCGCCCCACACCACGCCAGTCCAATCATTGGGACGTGACGCAGCAAAGCCTTGACGGCGCCAGTTGCGCGTGGTCGTGTAGCCAAAGGCACTGGTTTTGAGCACAAGTCGGCGGCTGAAGTGATACTCGTGTGTGGCGCTAAGGCTGTAGCGCCGCACTTCCAATTCGTCCAGGGGCGCGATACGCACAAAGTCCTGCCCTCCAGCATCATACATCGGCTGTGTCAGTCCTACATACGTGCTGTTGGAGAGCTCGTCATAGACACCGATTTTAACTCCCAGCACAGATTTTTCACTCAGCACCAGCTTCAGTTTGCTCGAGAAATCAGTCAGGGCGAATTCAGTAGGCCCAAGATTTTGCGCTTGTCTGCGAAGTAAATTCACTTGAATGCCCGTGTTGCCAAAGGTATTGCCGTAGGACACCAACCCCGAGGCATATCCACCCTGACCACCCTGCAAGCGAATTCGCGTGCGGGCCTCTTGTGGGGGATCCGCCGTGATGTAGTTGATCACGCCGCCGATGGTTTGTGGACCATAAAGCACTTGGCCGCTACCTTTCAGGACTTCCACGCCCGCCATGCGGTCGATAGAGGGGGTGTAATACATCTCCGACTCGCCGTAGGGATTAAGCGACACCGGGACACCATCTTCGAGAATAAGCACATTTCGTCCGCGATCAGGATCGAGCCCGCGGATACCGACATTCACCCGAAGGCCTGCACCTTCTTCTTCTACGACATGCAACCCCGGCACACGGCGAAGGGCTTCATTTCCGCTAAGAGGAGCCAGAAAAGAGAGTTCTTTGGTATTGATGTAGCTGGCAGAGCCGGGGAGGTCGTGAAAAATGCGGCTATTTTTGGCTAGTATATTGACTTGCGGCATCTCGTAAGGTTCTGGCTCCAAGGTGATGACCAGATCGGTAGGGGTATTGTCCTTGACCATGACGATCTCCGTTTGGGTCAGCAACCCCGGTGCGCTGATACGGAGGGTGTAGGTTCCAGGAGCGAGCTTATTGAAAGTAAATCTCCCGAAATCATTGGCAGTGGTTGTGCGGTTGCTGCCCTCCATCATCACGAAGGCGAAGGGCACAGGCTGGCCTTCCGACTGGAGCAGAAGGCCAGTGATGCTACCAGATTGTGCTTGTGCCTGCGCGCAGGTGAGGAAGCAGCAAAGCAGGAAGAAGGAAAGGAGGGAGTAAAGTGACTTCATGAGTGGAGCGTTGACTGAGAAGTGCAAAGAGTTATTTAGAACGGATCTAATGTGCCGCAATGATCGGAAGACTTTTTGCGTTACGCAAGGCTATTTGGATTAATTCTAAATAACTAAATGAATTGTCCGTCTTGTCTCTTCCGAGGGTAATCCGCCGATCAGCTAACACAAAGGATATTTGGCTGAAAATATGGGCACGGTGACAGTCGTGGCGAAGCAGGGGAGTGTGCATTTTTTGTAATATTGAAGGCGTGGTTTGTACCATTTGGGGTTCTATCAACCCGCTTTATTCTTTCATCAGCCTTAGTCATCAATGAAGTATTCCCTGCTCGCACTCTTGATTTTTAGCTTATGCCTGGGATGTCGGTCCGGCGCCAACGCGCCCGCAAATGCAAAAGCGGCAGCAACTCCCTCGTCGCTCATTCCTGCGACGGATGAGCGGTTTTCCTACACCGGACGATTTTTGAAGGATCGGGAAGCGATGCGATTTGCCTGGTCCGCCAGCCGCATTCAGTTTCAATTTAGAGGCACATCGCTGGTGCTGCACTTGACTTGCCTCCCCGGAATGGATCACGATATGTCTCGCGAGGTAGAGGACTTTTATGCCTTGGTGGTAGATGGGGAAATGTCGGTCTTACGCATCTCCGACCAGCAAAGGACCTATCCGATGCTGGAAGGATTGACAGAGGGAGTACACGAAGTCATTTTGTTTAAAAGGACAGAGGCATCTGTGGCGGAGGGGGTCTTCAAAGGCATAGAATTGTCCGAAGGGGGAGAATTACTTACCGCGGCTCCCCGGCCGAGGCGGAAGATTGAGTTCATCGGCAACTCCATCACATGTGGCTACGGAAACGAAGGGCCCGATCAGCACTGCCATTTTTCACCTGAGACGGAAAATGCCTGGCTCACATATTCTCACCTGGCTGCACAGCGCTTAGGAGCTGAGTATGTGTCAATCTGCTACTCCGGTCGGGGCGTGTTTCAAAACTACAACAAGACCCGCGAAGGCACGTTGCCACAGATCTGGGACCTATATTCTCCGCAGCTCGACGTGGCGTGGGATTTCAGCTGGATTCCCAACATGGTCGTGGTCAATCTCGGCACGAATGACTTTGCGGGTGGCGTGCCGGATGCCGCATCATTTAATGAGGCTTATCAGGATTTGTTCAAGGACATTCGCCAGCGATACCCCATGACCAAAATTGTGTGCATCACTGGTTCGATGATGCAAGGAGCACCGCTGGACCGCTTGAGAGAATACCTCGATCAATGTGTTCGCGAGTTGGGAGAGGTGGGGATCAAGGGCATTTATCGCCTCGATATGTCTCCGCAGGGCGATCTCGGCTACGGCTGTGATTGGCATCCGAGTGTGGCACAGCATGAAAAAAATGCCCGAGAACTGGCAGAATATCTGGATGTCATTTGGCCATAGCATCGCGAGAAATAGCGCAAAACCCAGCATAAGCTCAGCCACGCTGTTACAAATTTAAACTCCCTGAATGCACCCTATCAAAGGATTCACTCAGGGAGTCACAGGTTAAAAGGGCTGAAGAACTATTTGCCTCCGCCCGCTTTCTTAGGAGTGAGGATCATGATCATTCTGCGCCCTTCCATTTTGGGGGCCATTTCGATCTTGCCCACTTCGCCAAGTTCTTCTGCGAAGCGATCGAGTACATCTTTGCCTCGATCTTTGTACACAATCATCCTACCGCGAAAATGCACGTAGGCTTTGATCTTGTTGCCTTCTTGGAGAAACTTCTCTGCGTGCTTCATTTTGAAGTTGAAGTCATGTTCGTCCGTGTTGGGTCCGAACCTGATTTCCTTCATTTCTACCTTGTGCTGCTTGGCCTTATTGACCTTTTCGCGCTTCTTGAGTTCATATTTGAACTTCGAATATTCTACGATTCGGCACACCGGTGGATCTGCAGCCTTGGCAATCTCCACCAAATCCATCTGGGCTACCTCGGCCATACGAAGCGCCTCTGAAAGGGGAACGACGCCATCTCCCAGGTCGCCAAACAGCTCTACAAGCGCCTCTGTGCTCACAAGCCGGACTTTTGGCGCCTTGATTTCCAGGTTGATTCTGTGTGCCCTTTCTTCCCGGCGGGGTGCAGGACGGGGGCCTCTTGATCTTCTTACTGCCAAGTGTTACGTTGTTAAATGAGAGAAAATATCGGTTTTGATTGAATTCGAGAGGAAAGATACGATATTTCCGTTCAGCAAAACAAAGGGGCTGACTGCATTTTCCTACGGATGAGGGAGTTAAGTAGGTCAAATAAAAAAAGTCATGCAATTCATTTGTCTGAATCCCCTCATGCGGAAATACCTTGTCATGTTTGAACAAACGTGAATCGGGAACGCAGTTTCTGCTAATAAATCTTGATATTCTTTGTTAAAAAAAATAAAAAATTTCTCGCAATATTTCCTTTCACACGACCTTCAGCTCCGGTGCTCGTCCGCCCGCCATTTTGTCGCCAATGCTCGCCGATACCATGAACAGTCATCAACTCAATGAACAAGCCGCTTTAGCCGCCGATTACATCAACACCACAGACCGTCACATTTTTTTGACGGGAAAAGCAGGCACCGGCAAGACGACTTTCCTTCGCTATATCGTCCATCACACCTATAAAAATACCATCGTCGCGGCACCCACCGGCATCGCCGCCATCAATGCGGGTGGGGTGACGCTCCACTCCCTCCTCCAATTGCCCTTCGGGGCGTTTATCCCTGAAAATATTCCCCTGACCGAAGCCAACAGTCGCATCAACACACCCCAGACGCTCGGCAGGCAGATGCGCTTTAACGATCGCAAACTGCTTCTCCTGCGCCAATTGGAGCTACTGATCATTGACGAAGTGAGTATGCTCAGGGCCGATTTGCTCGACTGTATGGACCTGATTTTGAGGTCTGTTCGCCGTCGAAATGAGCCATTTGGGGGCTTACAGTTGCTTTTCATCGGCGACCTCATGCAGCTTTCTCCGGTGGTGAGAAGGGAGGAGTGGGAAGTGCTCCGGGGCTACTATCCCAGCAGTTATTTCTTTGATGCGAGAGCCTTGCGTGAACATCCGCCTTTTACCATCGAGCTACAAAAAATCTATCGCCAGAGCGATCAGGTTTTTATTGACTTGCTCAATCGGCTGCGCCACAATGAGCAAACCCAGTCGGATATTCTCAGCCTCAATGAGCAGTATTTTGTGCCGCATCAACAAGCTGATAGCGAGGGATACATTCATCTCACGACGCACAATCTCAAAGCGGACCGCCTGAATGAGCAGCGCCTCGCGCAGCTTTCTGAAAAACCCCTGCTTTATTCAGCCAGGATCGAGGGCATTTTTCCTGAGAACATCTTCCCTACACAGGCTGACTTGACGCTCAAGCTTGGTGCACAGGTGATGTTCATCAAAAATGATCCCAGCGGAGAGGGGAAGTTTTTTAATGGAAAAATCGGCACCGTGTCCCGCGCAGAAGAGGAAGAACTTTGGGTGGAATTTGAAGACAGGAGTGAAATCCAGGTGGAGCCTTATCGATGGGAAAACAAGCAGTTTTCGCTCAATGCCGCTGGCAACGAAATCGAAGAGGAGACGCTCGGCACATTTACGCAATATCCGCTGAAGCTCGCTTGGGCAGTCACTGTCCATAAAAGTCAGGGCCTGACATTTGAAAAGGCCATTCTTGACGTCTCCGATACTTTTGCGCCGGGGCAGCTCTATGTGGCCTTGTCACGGCTCACCTCTCTTCGTGGGTTGCGGCTTTCTTCCCCGCTTCCGCTACATCCGCCGGAGATCGATCGGTCGCTGCGCACTTTTGTGGAGTCTTTTCCGGATCAGGATCAGCTGTTGACTCAGCTTCAGGCTGACACCCGAGGATTTCTCTACAAATTTTCTGCTCAGGCTTTCGGTTTTGGCTCATTGATTTCGCTTTTGAAAGAGCACCTTCAAGGGTTCAACAAAGGGGAGAATCGCTCGCTCAAGCAGCAATACCTGATCTGGACCCAAGCGCTGGTGGCTGAGGCCGAACCGTTGGCAACGGTCGGAGATAAGTTTGTGAGGCAAGTTGCGCGGCTATTAGGAGAGGAAGAATCGTTGGTTCCGCTGGCAGCTCGTGCCGAAAAAGCGCAGCAATATTTCGAACCGATTCTGAAAGCATGGGCCCAACGTCTGAGGAAGCACCGCCTTGAGTTGAAAGACAAGAAGCAATCCAAGGGATATGTCCAAGAGCTCGAAGGGCTAGAGGAGGCCATCCTACAGCAAAAGCGGCAGGTGGTCAAGTTTTGTTTGCTGGTGCAAGAAATGTCGCAAGGAAGGGTCCCGACCAAGGATCAGCTTCGTGATACCGTGCAGATCAGCACGCCTGATGAGACCATTTCGCCTCCCTCACCTCCCGCGAATCCTGCCAAGAAGGCCCAAAAGGCCAAAAAGAAAGAAAAGAAACCTACGGCCCTGATCAGCTTGGAGCTGTTCGAAGAAGGACACTCCGTGGAGGAAATTGCGCGTCAGCGCGGGTACAAGCCAGGTACGATTTTTTCGCACCTTACGAGTTATGTTGCCACAGGCCAGGTGGATGCCCATCGGCTGTTGGGTCGCGAGCGGCTGTTCGCCATCCTCTCCGAAATGACCGATCCCGACATGAGGTCGAATGAGCTCAAGGAGCGCCTCGGCGAGAATTTTTCCTATCAGGAGATTCAAGTAGCCAAGGCGTATGGCCAATGGATGGCGCGCGAAGGGGAGGGGTAGTTTTTCGACGGAGGCTCGGGGTTCCGGAGAGAATGCTGGGAAAAACATGGGGAAGGGAATTCCCCATGTTTTTTCACGCGTTATCGCAGCATTTCCTCTATTTCTCCCTTCATATGGCTCACAAAATTTTCGATGCTCATTCCGCCGAGGTCACCTTCCTTGCGTTTGCGCACCGAGACCGTGCCAGCTTCCACTTCTTTTTCTCCGACAATGAGCATGTAGGGGAATTTGCCGACTTCGGCATCGCGGATTTTCTTGCCAACCTTTTCGTGGCGCTCGTCCACCTCTGCCCGGAATCCCAGCTCGCGAAACTGGTCCTTGAGGGAGAGGGCATAGTCATTGAATTTTTCTGCAACGGGCAACATGATGACTTGCGTAGGCGCGAGCCAAAGCGGAAAATCACCTGCGGTGTGCTCGATCAACAAGGCGGTGAAGCGCTCCAGCGAGCCAAAAGGCGCGCGGTGAATCATCACCGGACGATGCTTCTCGTTGTCGGCACCGATGTATTCCAGCCCGAAGCGATTTGGCAAGTTGTAATCTACCTGGATGGTGCCGAGCTGCCACTTGCGGCGCAAAGCGTCGCGGATCATGAAGTCGAGCTTGGGGCCATAAAATGCGGCTTCGCCAGCTACCTCCACGGTTTCCAAGCCTACTTCGGCAGCCGCTTCGCGGATGTCGTTCTCTGCGCGGTCCCACAGCGCTGGTTCTCCCACATACTTGGTAGGATTGTCGGGATCGCGCAGCGACACTTGGGCCGTGAATTCCAATCCCAGAATGCGGCAAATGTAGAGCACAATGTCGATCACAGCTTTGAACTCCTCTTTCACTTGATCGGGACGGCAGAAAATATGGGCGTCATCTTGGGTAAATCCCCTTACGCGTGTAAGCCCGTGTAATTCTCCATGCTGTTCGTAGCGATAGACCGTTCCAAATTCCGCCAAACGCAGCGGCAGCTCGCGATAGGAGCGGGGGCGTGTTGCGTAGATTTCGCAGTGGTGTGGGCAATTCATGGGCTTGAGCATGAATTGCTCCCCTGCTTGTGGTGTTGAGATGGGTTGAAAGCTGTCCTCGCCGTATTTGTCCCAATGCCCCGAGGTTTGGTACAGCTCTTTCTTGCCGATGTGTGGGGTGATGACTTGTTCGTAGCCAGCTTTTTCCTGGACTTTCTTGAGAAAATCGATCAGGGTCTCGCGCAGTCGGGCACCTTTGGGGAGCCAGAGGGGCAGCCCCAGCCCTACCTTTTCAGAGAAAGCGAAAAGCTCCAATTCTTTGCCCAACTTGCGGTGATCGCGCTTTTTAGCTTCCTCAAGCATTTCGAGGTGCTCTTCCAGTTCCTTTTGCTTGGGAAAAGAAATGGCGTAAATGCGGGTGAGCATGGTGTTTTTTTCATCTCCCCGCCAGTAAGCGCCAGCGGTATGGAGAATCTTCACAGCTTTGATCACCTTCGTATCAGGAATGTGGCCTCCTTTGCACAGATCTACGAACCCACCACTGTAATAGAAGGTGATGTGGCCATCTTCCAGGCCTTCAATCAGCTCGACTTTGTACTCGTTTCCTTTGGCGCGGTAGTGGGCGATCGCTTCGTCTTTGCTCACTTCGCGTCGCTCGAAGGTCTCACCAGCACGGGCCAGCTCCAGGAACTTTTGCTCTACTTTGGCAAAATCCGCCGGGCCAAAAGCTTCGTCACCGAAGTCGATGTCGTAATAAAATCCCTGCTCGATCGGGGGTCCAAACCCGAGTTTGATCCCGGGATAGAGGGCTTCGAGGGCTTCGGCCAGAATGTGAGCGGAGGAGTGCCACATGGCTTCTTTTCCGAGCTGATCGCGCCAGGTGAGCAGTTGCACCTCGCTGTCGGTCGTGATGGGGCGATTGAGTTCCCAGGTTTGACCATTGACTTGGACGGCGAGAGCCATGCGGGCCAGGCCTTCGCTGATGTCTTGGGCAATACCGAGGCCGGTGATCCCGGCTTCGTAGTGTCTGACGCTGCCATCGGGCAGCTTGATCTCAATCTGTGGAGCCATGAATGATAGATTTCTTTTTCGGCAGGGATCGGCAGGGAAAGGGAGGGGTTGTCGCCTCCCCTGAATTCATCAGGCTGCAAAGCTACATAGGAAAGCAGACTCTTCGAAAAGGATGCTACACATTTTACTCAAGACACACATAGATGCAAGTCCGCCAACGGTGAGGAGATTTGCTGGACATCGTACCAACCTTGAGAATTTTACTCGGGTATTTTTGGGGAATCAAGGGGAACGCGCGTACTTTAACTCACGTTTTCTATTATCTAACAATTTTGATGTATGTCGATTTCCGATCTTCGATCCCGCTCACATTCGGCCATGTTTGCCTTGTGGGTTGTGCTGACTATTCTATTTCTGCAATTGCTGTGGAATATGCACGGAATCGGGGAGATGAGACACCTTCAGACTGAACAGATCGATATAGCCAGTAAGATTCAAACTCTTCTGATGGGGACGGGTATATTGGCGCTGGTATATTTGATTGTCTTTATCGTAACAGCGGTTCTGTTTGTGAGATGGATGCTGGGTATGCGAGATTTTTTGGTGCAAATGACTGGATCTGACTTTCTGAGTAGAGCATACGTAGGGTGGGCTTTTTTTATCCCATTTGTCAACTTGATTCGACCCGTGCAGGTCATTAGCTTCTTTAATGAAGAACTTTCGCGCTTCACAGGTAGGAACACCAGGAAGCTAATCTACATGACACGACTTTGGTGGGGACTGTGGATTTTCGCTACAGTAATAAGTTCGCTCACGAATCAATTTTTTTTGAGAAGAGAAGGATATGGAGACTATGTCAGTGAGCTGTATATCAATGCTTTCGGTGACATCTTGTTTGGATTGGCTGCCTTCTTCGTCATACAAGTGATACAGACTCAATTCAAGCTGGCTCAAGCGCTAGAAGCGAACCTGCATTTGGATGAAATAGGTCAACGGGAAACGGCTGAATAAGGGCTGATCAATCCTTCTTGCGCACAAAGTAGTATTCTTCAGGTCTGATACCACCATCGTAAGCTTTAGCGCCTGCAAGTTCATAGCCCAGGCTTCGAAAATATTGCAACGCGTTGACTTTGTTGCTAAAGCTCACTAGATCCTTTTCCTGGGTCTGAACTTGTACACATTCGCGACTGGAATCCAAAGTATTTGGATGGAAGGCGCAGTCCTGTCCGTAGTTTACGCGTGCCGTCCATCCTTTGGTTTTATTAATAAAATGCAAGTTGACAATCAAAACATCCGATTCGATGAGGTGAATGGCAGTGTCGTTGACGAAGTAGATTTCCTGCTGCGCCGAAGCGGAAGGGTTGGCAAAGAATGTGAGGGCCAAAAAGCAAGTGAAAGGAAGAGCGTAAAGGGAATTGCGCATAAGTAGTTTTTTGTAAAAAAAAATGGGGAAGAAAGTCTTTCACGCCTGAAGACGAGCTTGATCAGAACGGTGTTTCGCGATGAAAAAACTTTCCCAGTGCTATTGAGCAAGCGTGTCAACCGAGTTGCGATGCGTGATGTCGATCTTCACCAGCATTTTTTTCTACCTTTACTCCCATGAGCAACTACATCGTATCGGCCAGAAAATATCGCCCCGGCACCTTTGCTTCTGTGGTGGGGCAAGCCCATGTGACCAACACCCTCAAGAGCGCGATTTTGCTGGACCAATTGGCACACGCCTTTCTTTTTTCTGGTCCCAGAGGTGTAGGTAAGACCACCTGTGCGCGCATCCTGGCCAAAGCGATCAACTGCGAAAACCTGCGATCTGACGGAGAGCCTTGCAACGAGTGCGACTCCTGCCGCTCTTACAATGAAGGCAAAAGCTTCAATATCCACGAGCTGGATGCCGCCTCCAACAATAGCGTGGACGACATCCGCAACCTCACCGAACAGACTCGCTACGTCCCCGCCAACGGCAAGCGCAGCGTGTACATCATTGATGAGGTGCACATGCTATCAACCCAAGCCTTCAACGCCTTTTTGAAGACCTTGGAAGAGCCGCCCGCCCACGTACTTTTTATCCTTGCCACGACCGAGAAGCACAAGATCCTGCCGACCATTCTGTCCCGGGTGCAGAAGTTTGACTTTCGGCGTATCAAAGTTGATGACATCGCCGCTCACCTCGCCTACATCTCAGAGGAGGAGCAAGTGAAGCACGAGTTTGCAGCCCTCCAGCAGATCGCCTTGAAGGCCGACGGTGCCCTTCGCGATGCTTTGAGCCTTTACGATCAGCTCGTGAGCTACACCGGCGGCGACATCACCTTCAAAAAAGTCCTCGAAAATCTCAACATCCTTGATTACGAATATTACTTCCAGGCCATTGATCTCATGCAGCGCAATGACCATCCTGGCCTGCTCCTCGCCTTGGACGAGATCATCAGCAATGGCTTCGAATCCAAAGATTTCCTCATCGGTCTGACCGAGCACGTGAGAAACCTCCTTCTTTGCCAAGATCCACAAACCCTCAAGTTGTTGGAGACCTCCGATCAGGTCAAGGAAATGTATCAAAGGCAAACGGCCAGCATTCCACCTTCTTTTTTGCTCAACGCTTTTCACCTCTGCACAGAAGCTGAGCAGCAAGCGCGAAACGCGAGCCATCCCCGCCTAGTCGTGGAGTTGCTTCTCATCAAGCTCGCACACCTTCAGCAGGCCATGCAGGTCGTCGCGCAGGGGAACCCCCACCCCGAAAAAAAAAATCCCTGACCCCAACTGATTCCTCCGAATCAATTCCTCCAGATCAAGTTTCAGCCCAACCTTCCTCTCCTCCTAGCACAGCACCCATAGCCAAGACCGACGTTCCTTCGCCCGAAACCAGTGCCACAGCTGGTGTCTCGGCGACGCAGCGTAGGAGAAAACCCAGCACACCCAGCCTCCGGATTGGGGACAACCTGGCCGCCTTTGAGCAAATACTGGAAGAGACCCAGCCAGAAAAAGAAGAGGCCAGAGAGGAAGAACAAATCAATTACACCCTTAACGAGCAGATCCACGTTGAGCAAGCTGCATTTGATCTAGCGATCAAGGGATTGATTGCCAACTTGCTGGCTGAGAACAAAATGAATCTGGCTTCCGCCATCAAGGAAGGACGGAGCGAGCTATTTCACAATCGCTGGAGCTTGCGCGTGGCCAATCATCTGGAGGAGCAGATTGTCGCCAAAGATAAGGGCTTGATGCCCTATCTAAGAGAGCAACTGGGTGTGGGAGAGCTGTTTTTGGCCCTTTCGATTGAAGAGCAGCCTAAGCAAAGCAAGGATCTGAGAAGCCTCGGGATAGAGGATAAACTTCGGATCATGACAGAAGAAAACCCCGCATTAAAGCGGCTTCAGGAAATATTTAAGACGAGGATAATTTACTAAGGGTATCTTTTGAAAAAAAATAGATGCCTTGGGTTGCTTTTTGATTAGAAAAGTGTTTAACTTGTAAATAGTTCTTGAAAAGGGAATTTATTATTCTTTTAATACTGGATTTTGGCAAGGATGGCCTTCTTCTTCGTAACACATCCATGTGGAATGAAAGAACCCTCCAAGGCAAGGAAAATTTTTGAAGAGTTAATTCCATTGCGATCAAATTTCTGCACGTACGTTTTTCATTCCATTTTTTAATATCCGCTAGCTATGCTTGAAAACCATGATGCCCCGGTGGAAGAGCTGGAACGGCTGGAGAACGGCCTGTTTCAGTTGAGTTCCGTCATTAGTCGGCATCAGGAGGTGGTGCAGGAGCGGTTCAATGTGTCCAATATAGAGATTGATATCCTGAGGCTTCTTCAGATCGAAGGCGATCAGAAGATGAAGGACATCGGAAAGTCTGTCAATGTGAAGTTGAGTAACCTGACCAACATCATTGATCGTCTGGAAGAGCAAAAGCTCGTGAAGCGAGTAAACTCTAAGTCGGACCGTAGATCCATCTTCGTGCATGTGACCACCAAGGGCAAGAAATTGCTCAATGACTACGGCGAACTGCTTCGAGAGCTTTCTTCGCGTATGCGAGAGGTCATGCAAAAGGAGCAGTTCGGAGCATTTTTGGAGGGATTAGAAAGGATTTCTATGGTAGAGGTGGCAACCGCACCTCAAGAGGCTGAAGTAGCCGAGGGCGGCAACGACGATTCTGCCTAAGATGACCTTTTTTCGATTCCCCCCATGGATCATGCAGTGTTTCCTCCCCATGAGGATCCTAATCAAAAACAGCGCACCAATCAACTGGTGCGCTTTTTTTTGATAGCGAGAATGGGTCGTTTGGAGCACGCTCAGGGGCGCACCCCTTGGCGAAAGCGCGTTTTCCAGTAGGGGTCGTCCAGCGCATCCATTCGCACGCCTTGGCCAAGGGTCGAATGAATGAACTTCGCTCGCTCGCCACGGCCTTCTACCACGAGACCCACATGATTGATGTCTTTGCCGCCCTTAGAGTCAAAAAACACCAGATCCCCCGCCAGCACTTCATACTGATTCAAGGGTACGCCGAGGTGGAGCATCGCCTGGCTGGTGCGGGGCATGCCTTTGTTGATCGATTGGTAGGCCACACAAATAAGCCCCGAGCAATCCATCCCCAAACGGCTCATGCCGCCCGACTGGTAGGGAGTGCCGAGGTAAGACTTGGCCGTCTCTACTACGAGAAAGTTCTCTTGCATGGCCCGGCCTCCGTTGAGCGTGCTAAGGTGGCCCACGGGAAGGTAGCCGCCGGAGGCACTGGCCATTGAAGCAGCGTTTGTAGAAGATCCCGGCAGGGCTTCGGCTTGTTTGATCCAATAACTGTATTTGTTCACGGTGTGGCGCGGCGAGCAAGCAGTGCTCAAGCCAACAAGTCCCAACGTGAAAAAGAGAGCAAGGCGGAAGGAGGCCTGATGATTCCGCATATCAGTAGGTTCTAAAGGTTGCCTAAAAATATTGCGGGTGGATTATCTTGCCAATCGAACTATCGGGCAAGGCTTACATATTCATCTCTTTCATCGGATCCCAAAAAAGCTGATCGAAGTGCATTACCTGATCTTGCTGGACCGAAATGCCTTCCGCTTCCAGTCGTGCTTGCATACTGTGCGCTTCAGGAAAATGATGCTTTCCGGTGAGCAACCCCTGTCGATTGACCACCCGGTGTGCAGGCACATCTTCCCGGTGGAGGCAGGCATTCATCGCATAGCCTACCATCCGGGCAGCACTGGCCGTGCCTAGCGCCTTGGCCAAAGCACCATATGTCGTGACCCTTCCCGGAGGAACAAGTTTGACCAGCGCATACACGGCCTCGTAGAAATCATTTTGCTGGGAGCGCTCCTTCTTGCTCATGCCATTGATCCAGTTTGTCCATGATCACCCAGTTGATCCAAAACATTGCGCCGACCTTGTCCACCTCAATCAGCTCATTCAGCAAGCTATGAAAGAGAATGGTCATCTGGCTGAGCAGCACCATCAGGAGCAGGCTCCGCCGATCAGGGGGCAATGACGGGAAGAGTTTGGCAGCCTTGACCGAGAGAAACAGCACGAGAAACAGAAACAGCAGTCCGCCCGGGAAGCCTTGTTCAGAAAAAGTCAGCAAAAAATAGTTGTGCGTGGTGCTCTGTTCCGGGTTGTCGCTCACGTAAGTGCGAAAAGCGTCGTCGGTGTAGCGCCTATATACCTGATTGAATGTGCTGGGCCCGGAGCCTGTGAAAGGCATGTCGGCAATCATGTTTTTGGCTGCGACCCAACGATAAAATCGCTCCATGCTCGAAATTTCCGTGCCCGAAACCGTGGCCGAGAGGTGGCCGCTCAGGTCGCCTTCGTGCCAGATGGTCTTTTGATAATTGGGCGCGAATTGGTAGAAGCGATTGTCATACACCAGCCATGAGAGAACAAGAGTCGCCAGGAGAATGCCGACATACACGGCTTTGTCAAAAAACCCTCTTCGGATCGAAAACTCAATGGCAGGCAAAAGCATCAGCGCCAACCAGGCCCCTCGCTTGTAGGTGAAAAACGCAGCGATCAGCAGCAGCGCCATACCCGCGTGGACAACATACCACTCCAGGGTTTTTGGGCTGTACCATCCGCGCGCGTACCAGGCCCAGGGCAGAAAGAGCACCAGCGTGGCCGCGTAAATGACCCCATTTGCAAAAAAAGGTGCAGGGACGAGGTTGGAGGATTCAAATGAAAATCCATCTAGGCCATGCTTGATCGTGATGATCGTCGAGATGAGGGTCAACGGCAAAAAGAAGCACCAAAAAATCTTTCTCAGGTCCTGGGGGCCTAAAATCAGGCGCTGCGCCATCCACACGAAGGCGGCGAGGTACCACACTTTAGCGAGAAGAAATTTTCCCGAACGCAGTGGAAACTCAGAGGTCACCGTGGTGAACACCGTCCAAAACAGCAGCAGAAAGATCAGCAGGTGAAAAATGCGGAGCGGTTCGCGTTGTCGAAATTGATTGCCGGCAAGCAGTTCGACTAAAAAAATGGCCAGAAACATGATCATCAGCGGTTCGGAAGGCACATCCAGCGCCAGAGGGCCCAGTTCCAATTGCACCGAGACAGGAATGGCAGCCAACAACACGAAAAACAAAGGGCGATATTGATAGAGCACTTGAAGCACCACGACACCAGCCACAGGCACCGCATACAGTGGCCAAAACTTGAGCTTGAGCGCCAATCCTATGCTTCCCACTACAAACAAAGCAAAGGCAGCCAGTGCGAGCATTCGCCAGGTCTGAAGGGAAATACTGCTCAACCACCGCTCTATCATAGGCCAGAAAAATCTAACATTCACGAAGGTGCAGCCCTCGCTGCTTCCATCATTGGATTCGCCCGGATTCTTGGTTGGCAGCGGTGGTGATTCGGTCGATGAGTACAGCACTGAACACAGAGACCAGCGCCGCGATCAGGAAGGTCGCCAACAGAATGACCCAGCGTATGGGGCGAGCTTTTTTGTCAGAAGGAGCAGCCTTGCCGGATACCATAAGGGTGCGGTAGTCGGTGTCGAGCATCGCATGGAGGGCCTCGATTTTTTCTTTAGAATCCTTGAGATCTCTCGCCAGGTACTGGGTCATTTCTTCCATGGTCAAGACCATGTCCAAGCCCTCCCGAAATGATTCCAGCGTAATTGAGCCTCCAGCCGATTGATTCACCAGCCGATTCAGCCGCGCTTTGGTAATGTCAACTTTCTGCTTCAAGGTGCTCGCGCCTGACCCGCTGCGCACCGCCGCTTGATACATGGCATTTGCCTCGGCGTATTCAGACTCTGCTTCCAGAATCTGCTCCACAAGCTTTTCAGTCTGGGTCACCGTGTTGAGCACGTTGTAGCGCGTCCGCACCCGGCGCAAGCTGTCGTTGTAAAGCGCGAGTTCCGCCTCTAGCTTTTCGTAGCCGTTGCGGTACATCTCCAGAATGGGCGCTTTATTTTCATTGAGCATCAGCTTGTAGCGCTCGTTGGTGATGTCGATCAAGAGATTCACAATGTCAGCCGCTCGTTGCGGTTCTGTATCATATGCCTCTATCTCTAGGCCATTTCCCGCCACGCGGGTCATTTTGACCATCGCATCATAGGTGCGAAATCCATAGTATTTGGGAGATTCGTCGTTGATCGGATCTACTCCGTAAGCTTTCCAAAGGTCGAGCGAATCCATCACCATGATCTTCACTTCTTCATGCGTAGCGATTTGCTCGATTTTTTCCACATCCTTGGACTCCCCATACAGGTAAAGAATTGGCTCCTCATGAAAGAGGTTCACCATGTCGAATCGCTCTGGTGCATTGGGATACACTATGGCACTCGACTTGAATTCTGGCTTGTAGATGAATGGGAGGGTGAAAATGAAAGCGAGAACGACTGAAGCGCCCACGACCACGGAAAGATATACCACGTGGCGCTGGATGACCTGAAAGATGTACATCAGGTTGAAAGAGGACGTTTCAACAGGTTGGGAAGATGCCATAGACGTCGATACTTGGTTCAAGTGGGGGCAAAGATGAGAAAGGATGGCAATAAATAAGTAGGGAATTTCGAAGTATCTATTGTCCTCGGTCGATCTTTTTACCATTTCAGATCTCGGTCAGCGTTGGGAAAGGGGGATTTTTATTTTGTAAATTATTGGTTATCAGAAAAATAAATTCATCTCAGCTCTCCGCTTTCTTTTCCCGGCAGACCACCCACCCGACAAACCCTTGCGCTGGAATTCCTTTGGCAAGTATCTTGCCCCGGCAAATTTTCCATCCACTGGCCTCTACTTTCTCCACTTGCCAAGACGACCTTTCCATCATGAATGATCCCCAAGCGCAATCTTTTGACCCCGGCTTTCGTCGATGGTCAGGGGCGGACATTGAGACATTGCCTAAAGCCTATCGCCGCAACCTCATCAATGGACTTAGCGGCTTCAAAAGCCTCTGTCTTTGTGGCAGTATCAGCCCACAAGGTGTCACAAATTTGGCGTTGATGAGTTCTGTCATTCATGTCGGCGCGAATCCGCCGCTCATGGGCTTGCTGTTTCGGCCCGACGTGGTGCAGCGCGACACCCTCAGCAACCTCCTTCATACGGGCGCATTCACCCTCAACAATGTCCTGGAGTCCACGCTTGCAGCTGCCCACCAGTCCAGCGCGCGGTATCCGGAAGAGGTGTCTGAGTTTGAGGCTGTAGGTTTGACTCCGGTATTCTCTGATTCGCATATCGCTCCTTACGTCGCTGAGTCCACCTTGCGGATTGGCCTTACCCTGGAGGAGCGGCTTGATGTGAAAAGCAATGACACCATTTTGATCATTGGTAGAATTGTCGAACTCCAGCTTCGAGCCGACGCAGTCGCAGCGGACGGTTTTGTGGATCTGGAACAATTGGGGAGCCTCACTGTCTCTGGTCTGGATAGCTACCACCGCACGGAAGCCATCGGGCGATTTCGCTATGCAAAGCCCGATCTCCCGCCGCAGCGCTTAGATGACGCTTTGTAACTGGGGAGGTACTGTCTGTTGTCAGGTTTTTGACTAGAAAATCAGAACAGGAAAACTACTCGGTTGCCAGCTGTCCATACTGAAAGTTGCCAGTTACCTCGCGACCATCGGGATAGATCAACTTTCCAGTACCGTGGGGCTTGCCCGACACAAATGCACCTTCGTAGCGCTTTCCGTCGGGATATTCAAATATGCCTTGTCCCTGACGATTGTCGTTGAGCCACTGCCCTTCGTACCGGGAGCCATCCGCGTACACAAACACGCCTTGGCCTTGCATTTTGCCATTCAGAAAATCGCCCTCATATCGTTCGCCACCTACAAAGCTCAGCGACCCTTTGCCGTGATACACCCCTTGAAACATGTCTCCTTCATACCGATTGCCCATGGCTGAGATCATCACGCCCTTGCCTGTCATTTGGCCGTTCTTCCACTCTCCTTCGTAGGTAGTCCCCGATATAAAAATATATTTTCCCTGGCCGTGCTTACGACCCCGGTCCCACTGCCCATCATATACGTCTCCGTTGCGGGTGGTGAGTCGCCCTTGTCCATGGCGCTGATTATCAAAATATTCGCCTTCGTACTCATCGCCATTGTCATAGCGATAGAAGGCATTGCCGCGAACCTTGTCGCCCTCCCAGATGCCTTCGATTTTGGACCCATTGGCGAGGAGGAGAACACCTTTTCCACTACGGAGATCCTCTACCCATTCTCCTTCAAATTGGCTTCCATCTTTGAAGCGAAGCGTTCCTCGCCCATGCGCCTTTCCCTTGGCAAATTCCCCTTGATGGACGTCGCCGTTGACATAGGTGTACACGCCTGAGCCGTGCATTTTGTCTTGTTTCCACTGCCCTTCATAAGTATCGCCATTGGGCATGCGAAGGTGGCCCTGGCCGTGTCGCTTGCCATTGGCCCATTCTCCTTGATACACGTCTCCGGTGGTGTATTCGAAGGTGCCCTTTCCAGCGTCGCAGTCTCCACGCACGCACTGGGCGTCAAGAGCTGAAGGGAAAGAAATGACAGCAATAGCAAAAATAAGACAAAGTGAACGAGGGTGGGAAAAACATCTCATGACGGTAATGATTTCAGAGCAAATAAATTCGGAATTATCGATCCTTGTACTGTTGGAGCAAATCTAAGCGGGAAGCTGCTTCTTTCCTGACAAAAACGGGTGGATTTGTTACGGGTTGAGAAAAGTTGAGATTTTGGACGTTTGAATGGACTGATACCTCTTTGAAGACAGTCCCAACGACTGCCGCCTACTTTCGTAAACCGAGCCAAAATCGGCGCTGGAATGGCGTACACGACAAGGTAATCCCCATGACAGAACAAGATCGCTTATTCGCTGAATATCAGGAATATGTCCTTCAAAATGGTCGCAGACCTGCCTCACTTGCAGCATTTTTGAAAACCAATCAGGGAGAAGGAATTTTGCCTTTTACCTCTTTTGTGATTTGGGAACAAGCCGAGATGCGAGACATCTTTCTCAAGGCGCGCAACCTTCTTCGTCAGGACGAAGCCTTTGCCTCTTACAGCGCCCGGGAGCGAGTTTTGGCTATGTTTTACACGTGGTTTGAGTTGCTGGGGCAGCAGCGGGAATTCCTGCTCAAAATAGAAAAAATACAGTCCTGGTCCAAAACGGCCACGCTCTGGGACAAAGTCAAACCCATCTTCCTTGAATGGCTTGGTGAGATCATTGACGATGGCGTAGAAAGTGGCGAGATCGCCAATCGATTGTTTGTGCCGCAATGGTACCGAAACATCGTCTGGGCGCAAGCGATGGTGATTTTATCCAATTGGCTCTACGACCGCAGCACGGATCTTTCCAAGACCGACGCCTGGATCGAAAAGTCGGTCAACTTTATCTTCGATTTTATCCAACCTAATGCCCTAGATTCTGGTTGGGACTTAGTAAAATTCATCGTTCAAAAATAATGGCAGATTCGCAGTCTCACATCCCCAGTTCCAAATTCCAACGGGCCGGGCGATTCGTCAAGGCCGGGGCCAAGGTTGGTGGCAATTACCTCAAGCATTACTCTAAGAAGCTGGTGCAGCGGGATGTAGATCGCTCGGAGCTGGACGCGCAGAACGCCGAAGACATCTACGAAGCACTCTCTGAGCTCAAGGGTTCGGCCCTCAAGGTGGCACAGATGCTCAGCATGGACCGCGGAATTTTACCAGAAGCTTTTGCCAAAGAATTTTCTAAGTCTCAGCACAATGCTCCCCCGCTTTCTGGCCCGCTGATTGTCAAGACTTTCCGCCAATATTTCGGGCAATCTCCCCAGCAGTTGTTCGATGAATTCGATCTGGAAGCCCGCCACGCTGCGTCTATCGGCCAAGTACACTGGGCCAAGAAACATGGACAGGAACTCGCGATCAAAATCCAATATCCCGGTGTAGGCGACAGTGTAGTTTCCGACCTCAATCTGGTGCGTCCCATCGCGCGGCGCATGTTTGGCTGGAAAGACCAGGATCTGGCTGTGTACTTCGATGAAGTGAGAGATCGCCTCTTGGAAGAAACTGACTATCGCCTCGAATTGACTCGCTCCATGAACATCTCGGAGCAGACCAAGGGCATTGAGGGCTTGCGCTTTGCGGAATATTATCCTGAGTTGTCGGCTGATCGCGTGATCACCATGGAATGGCTCGACGGCTTGCACCTCGATGAGTGGCTCGCCCAGGCACCTGACCAGGCAGCACGCAACCGGGCAGGACAAGCGCTTTGGGATTTTTATCAATACCAGATTCACCAGCTTCGCATCACTCACGCCGATGCTCACCCTGGCAACTTCCTCTTTCAGCCTGATGGCACTGTCGCGGTGCTGGATTTTGGCTGTGTCAAAGAAATTCCAGAGCAATTTTACCAAAACTATTTTCGCCTTCTGAATCCCATCGTCCTATCAGACGAGCAGGCCCTTTATGAAGGGGCTAAGGCCGCGCAGATTATTTTGGACAGCGATAGTCCAGCGCAGCGGGAATTATTTTTGGGAATCTTTCGCGAAGCCTTGGGGATGATTTGTCGGCCCTTCTATCAAGAGCGTTTTGACTTTGGAGATCAGGCTTATTTCGACGAAATATATGCCTATGGAGAAAAAATGGGACGCGATAAAGCCTTGCGAGATGCCATTTCACCGCGAGGAGACAAAGACGGCATTTATCTCAACCGGACTTATTTCGGCTTGTTTTCGATCCTGAATCAGCTCGGCGCTGAGATTGTGACACAGCGATACATGCCACAATTTTGATATGCCCACGACTCCCCGGCTTATTGGATCCAGATTATTCCTCCGACCCTGGCAGGAAACAGAGAAGACCACCCTATCCGCGATCCTGACCGATCCAGTGACCATGTCCTTTTGGCCAGCGCCCTTCGATGAAGCCAAAGTGGACGAATGGTGGACCCGCGCTCAGGGCCATTACGCTTTGGGAGTCGGTCGAATGGCGGTGCTACGGTGCGATGCCCACGACATCATCGGAGATGCGGGATTAGTACCCACGGTCTGGGACGGAAAAAAATGGCTCGATCTGGGCTACATCATTTCTCATCCTTTTCATCGCCAAGGCTATGGCCATGAGGCTGCAGAACTGCTGATGCGCTATGCGCTGGAGGAACTCATGGCTGACCGCCTGCTGATCAACATGCCTTCCCATCATCTCGGCTCGCTTCGCATCGCAGAGAAGCTCGGTTTTTCCTTGCTTCGCGAAGCGCCCAACCCCAACAACCGGGAGATCCTCACGCGTTGGTATGGATGGGAATCTGAGAAGCAGAACGAGAAATAGGCCGCACCATTGCTGATCCCAGCCCGCTACGTTACCTTTGAGCATGGGAAGAATATTGGCGATTGACTATGGGGCAAAGCGATGTGGGCTGGCATGGACGGACCCTTTGCAAATCACAGCGCAAGGTCTGCCCACGGTGCAGGAACCAGATCTGAAGCCCAGCCTCCTTCGTTTGGTGGCCACAGAAAAAATTGAGCTGATTCTCTTGGGCTATCCCACGCGAATGGATGGGAGCGACAGCCACGTGACTGAGGCAGTCAGAGAATTGCAGCGTTGGGTGGAAATCCAATTTCCAACGCTACCTGTGAAGCGCTGGGACGAGCGATTTACCTCTACGTTGGCTGCTCGCGCCTTGATTGATGCCGGCATTTCCAAGAAAAAAAGAAGGGAAAAGGGGACAATGGACCAGATGTCCGCGACGCTCATGCTCCAAGAATACCTTACCTACCTCTGAGGAAGCGGATGAGGACAAGTTTGGACAAAGGAGAATAGCATTTGTGTTTTGCGAGATAAAGCCGGAATTTTGATGGCTGTTTTGGTAGGGGTGATCTGAACCATGCGGTACAAAAGGAGCTGCTATTGGAAGTAGCGCAAGTTCAGGGGGTGGCATAGGAATTCGGTTGTCACATTTGCGCCTCGCAACCCATCTTCTTCAGCCCCTTAACCCTCATATCTCACGGTTCGCTCGCAACAAAATCCACGACGCTCAGGTTTATTTACCACTTTTCTAGGATATGATTCTTCCCATCATCGGATACGGCCATCCAGTGCTTCGCGAAAAGACTGAGGAAATCGACGCACAGTACCCCGATCTGGACGCACTGTTGGACAACATGTTTCTTACTATGTACAACGCCCAGGGGGTGGGACTGGCTGCGCCGCAGGTAGGACTCGCCATACGGGTGTTTGTGGTAGATGGGAGTCCGTTGGAAACAGATGACGACGAAGACCTGAGCGACTTCAAACGAGTTTTTATTAATCCAAAGAAGGTAGAAGAATACGGCGAGCCTTGGCCCTATGAAGAAGGCTGCCTCTCGATCCCCGATCTAAGAGAAATGGTGAAGCGGCCCGAGACAGTGACCCTTCGCTATCTTGATAGAGACTTTCGAGAGGTGCAGGAGACCTTTCAAGGCATGAAGGCCCGCATTGTGCAACACGAATACGATCACCTGGAAGGAAAACTCTTTACAGACTACCTTTCTCCCATGCGCCGACGCCTGGTCCGGCAGCGCCTCCAGCGCATTTCAAATGGGGAAGTAGCGGCCACTTATCCCATGAAGTACGCGAAGAAGAGATAATCCTCGCCCTCATCCTTTTCCTTTTTTTGTCAGATTTGATCTTGACGCCCTTCGGCATGTCAAAGGACGTACTCGCACAGATTGCCGTAGGTGCGAGACCGCTTTGGTGAATGCGGAATATCCATCCGCAATCGATTTCGTACCATTCAACCCTTTTATTCACCGATGATGCAAGAAATATGAACCATTTATAGATATTTCAACGTTTATGCACTATACTTGTCCCATCTTAAGGGTAATCACGTCTTTATAATTTTTTACTTTATGTCGAGTCAAGACTTGCACGCTAAAATCTTGGCGACGAAGAGTTTCTTGAACCGCGAATTGGTCCGCAATCGTAATCAAGGAGACACCACTGTACTTAACTTCCGCGAAATTGGCGTCAGAATGGATATGATCCATGAGGCCGAAAGGGTAGGAGTGAGGAACCTAGGTGAAACTCAAAGCAGGAAGTTGACCCGTATGATCGCTCAGCTTGAAGATCAAATCGGAATTTCCCTCAACTAACTTCATCTCTTCATCCCACGATGATATTGAACCGGGAGCCTTTTTTTAGGTCCCGGTTCTTTGCATTGGGAGGTTTCGCCAGGAATGCCATATATTTACCCAGACGTTCCGATGGACCTCTGGCAACGTGTGTTTGCCTTCAATCTTTTCCCGCATGGTCGCTTATCTCCCAATATTTGTCCTCATCACCCTCGCCCTCGGCCTGGGTTTGTTGCTCGCTAATATCTCTCGCTTTTTGGGCCCCTTTCGCCCCTCAGCAAAGAAAGGCCTGATCTACGAAAGCGGGATGGACCCTGTGGGGTCGGCACATGATCGCTTCTCGGTCAAGTTTTACCTTGTGGCCATGCTCTTTATCCTTTTCGACATCGAGGTGGTATTCATGTACCCTTGGGCCGTGCAATACAAGGAGCTCATGCTCGAGACCCGGAGCCTGTTTCCGCTCTATGAAATGCTTGTGTTCGTCGGCATCTTATTCGTCGGCTACATCTACGTCTTCAAAAAGGGCGGATTGAAGTGGTCCTGAGACAAACATCCTATTGCCTTTGTCGGTTTAATTCGTGTGGTATAAGCCACTTATCTTCGTCGAAAATCAATCCACTGCTGGAGAGCGCTTAGATCATCCATCCTTTTTTTTAACGCTGGCTTCTGACCTCTCCCAGCATCGATCAAATCATCACCTCTCATGGGACTCGAAAAAGCACTAGCCAAACAAGGATATTTACTTTCTTCTGTGGACTTTCTGGCCAATTGGGCACGAGAAAACTCCCTTTGGCCCATGCCAATGGGTCTGGCCTGCTGCGCAATTGAGATGATGGCTTTCGCAGGCCCCCGCTTCGACGCGTCACGTTTTGGTAGCGAAGTTTTTCGGTTTTCGCCCAGACAAGCCGACCTCATGATCGTCGCTGGCTGGTGCAGCTTCAAGATGTCACACGCCATCAAGCGCATCTGGGACCAAATGCCCGACCCCAAATGGTGCATCGCTATGGGCGCTTGTGCATCAACTGGTGGCATGCACCGGGTATATGGCGTGGTGCAAGGAGTCGATCACTTTCTTCCTGTGGATGTGTACATCCCCGGATGTCCTCCCCGTCCTGAGACCGTGATCCATGCGCTGATGACCATTCAAGAAAAAATCAAGACGGAGCACTCTGTCCTGCAAGACTGATCCTCACCTTTTGTTGGTAAAGATGCTAACTGCGACTTCGACCGAAATCGATCACGCTGTCATGATATCACTTCAAAAGTCTTCGACTTTCGGAACGTCGAAGACTTTTTCTTGTTCAACAATCTTTGCGATGAGCGTCATCAAAGCCAGTTGAGATTTGAACACCTGTTCAATTAGTGAATCCTCTCAAACAAAAACCCTATTTCAGGTCTTTGTCGAAGTCACTGATTCTAACTTGAGCATGCTGAGGGTGGCCGCAGTGGTGCCCAGTGCGGGAGCAAGAAACCAACCCACAATCGGGATGAGCATCAACGCAAGCCATCCCGCCCCATTCCCAATGGCAAGCCCGCGGTGTCGATTGACGAATTGGACGGTGTCCTGGACTGCAAACCGCCTTCGCTCAAGCAGGTAATCCATGTTGCCAAAGCCGGCATAATAGGCCTGCACGATCAATGTCAGGCCAGTCGAAATGATGCTCCCTATGCCTGGAATGAGCAAGCCTAAGACTGCCAGAAGAAGCGTCAGGATAATTTCGCGGAAAATGTTCCGCAGCGCGATTCGAACCCCTCGGCCCAAGTCTGAAATCATCTGTGCCAGCGAAGTGTCAGGGATAGGTTGTCCTGTCAGCTTGGCCTCCACTCGCTCCGACAAGCTGCTCATGAATGGGGAGGAAACGATCATGACCAAGTAGCGAAAGACAAACAAGGCGATGATAATCATGAGAATTCCGCTTAGCCAGACCAAAAGAAGCGCGATCGTTTCCCTGCCCCATTCGAAGGGATACATTCCGATGAGCCACTCCCCCAGCTGATCGGCCCTGCTCAGCGCCCAAACCAGCAGCGCACCCGACAGGAGGGTTGAAATGATTCCTGGAATCACGGCAAATCGCCACAGGCTATACCGACTCATCGTTTGGAAAGCCTGTTGGTAGGTGGCAGCAGCTTGGTATGCGGCAGTAAGCATGGGTGTTCAGATAGACATGTGAACAATAGAGAGTGACATGTATGAATGCGCTGGAATATTCTCGAATTACTGGGCATCGTCTGAACCGCTCGCCAGGGATCAGCTTCTGGGCACCTGCACGGTGATTTTTTCCCTTAGCGAAAGCGCTTCCACCAGAATGTCATACTCTCCCTGGATCCAGCGTTCTGTTTGGATCCATATTTCTTTGCCCCTTCTCTCCATGTCATTCGGGTTGGGAATCACGGTCTGCTCTCCCAAAGAGACTTTGACCTGACTCACTTGCAGGGTTTCACTTGGGAGCAAAATCACGATATGAAAGCCATCCCATCGCCAAGGCAGGTTGCCCGATACTTCTACTGCTGGTGGAGTCTCTGTGACGGCATTTTTGCCACGCGGAGGCTTTTGCCGCTGCACAATTGTCAATGAAAAAAGGTCTTGTTCAGAAGCAAGAAGAGAGTCTGCTTGCAACGCGTCGGGGATGCCGTAGCCATATTCGTTGTCGGGGAGCCCTGCCTGGTCAGCACTCAGCCGAATGGCTTGAATGATTTCCATGTTGCTCCGCTCGGGGTGGGCTTGCATGAGGCAGGCACCCAGGCCAGCAACCATAGGCGCGGCAAAAGAAGTACCGTTGGACAGTTGGAGTTTGGGAGAAGGGCCGAGGGTGGTGGTGCCCGTGCCCATTGCGACAACATCTGGTTTGATGCGCCCATCGGCAGTTGGGCCAATTGAGGAAAATCCGCTCAAGTCCCGCCAGCGGGTCACCGAACCCACACATAAGACCGAGTCACCGTCGCAGGGTGCCGTGATATATTTCCAGCGATTGCGCCCCTCATTGCCAGCACTGGTCACCACAAAGATGCCTCGCGCGGCAGCCCAATCCGCTGCTTTGGTCACAATGGCTTTGTTTCCGTCGAGGTCCTCGTAGGTGTAGCCCGGAGAGTCCTGAAACACATTGTAGCCAAGCGAACTATGAAGCACATCAGCACCTATGCTATCGGCCATTTCGGCACCCGCCAACCAGTAAAATTCTTCGATTTGCAGTTCTTGACGAGCGTCCTCTGTGCGAAAAAGCATCACATCTGCTTCGGGAGCTGTGCCGATCATCTGATCTTGGAGATAGGCACCGATGGTAGAGAGCACGCGCGTGCCGTGGGCGGAGGAATGGTACACCCAACTTGTGTCCGACACAAAGTCATACGTGGCAATCACCCCGCCCCTGCTTCGCAGTGAGTCGAAAGCCACGAGACTATCTACTCCCGGAAATCCTGCGTCTAAAATGGCGATTCGAAGCCCTTTTCCGCGAAAGCCCTTCGCATGGAAAGCAGGCAACCCCATCATTTCTGCTTGGAAGGAAGCCATCCCGTAGAGTAAAAGATCTTCGGATGGATCTTGTGCCAGATCCTCTGCCTGACTGATGCGGCCGGGATGGTCTCGGATCAGCGTAGCAGAAACCACAAATGGCAGTTGACGAATCTCTTCGAGTGATGATGGGCCAAGAGAGACCAAGGCCGAATTGAACCACCGCGAGCGCACTACTACCCGGGACACATGAGGTCTCAGCTCCTGCAAATAGGGCAAATAGAGAGGAAGGTCTTGCGCGGTGATGGGAATTTGGCGCTTCAGGCGTCGATCTATTGAAGCTTGAGAAAGGAAGGCCTGAGGTTGCGATAAGCGCTCGGAAACACTAGGTCCTTTGTCTGTAAATGTCACCCAGGCGTAAGGTTGGGCCGAGCCTAGGGTCGCCGAAAGGAAAATGATGATCAGGAGTCCGACTGCTTTCATGTTTTCTCTGTTTGGGTCGATCGACACCAGAAGTGAAGTCGATAGAGTAGGCAAATTAAGGAACGTAAAAAGATATTTTTCTGCTTTTTTGAAGGGAGGTTGCTCGCAAGCCAGTTGGTAAGAGCGATGGATTGCGAAGTAGGTGCAAAAAAACAACGGGCTACTGCCTTGTTTGGTGGGAGAAGGCTGGATCGTTTCAAGAATAATGATTGACCAACAAGGAACGGGTAAGCCACTTCGAGCAAATGCGGCAGGAAGAAGATGCGGACTTTTTGCTGATTTGCGGGGAGATTTGGGAAACACTCGTGCAAGGAAATTGCCAGTATAGTGAAGTGGTTCCCTCTTCTGCGCCTATGCTCAAGATACGTTCCTTGCACAAGAATCGGAACCTGCTGCCTTGCATTCCCACTATATTTTTCAACTGATGGCCGCTATTTCACTCCGCCATAGCGGCAAATTTCAACCCAAAGACGATCGCCAAAGATGATTGTGAGAATTGTGCGAATGAAATTTCGAGAAGACGCGCTGGCAGATTTCCATCGATTGTTTGATCGCTACGAAACTGAGATCCGCCACTTTCCCGGATGTATGTTGCTAGAGCTTCATCAAGATGCTGATGATCCCCTCGTCCGCTACACCCACAGCCACTGGCAGGATGGCGACGCATTAGCAGCGTATCGGGCAAGCAGCCTTTTTGCGATGGTGTGGCCACAGACCAAGGCCCTGTTTGATGCCAGGCCGCAGGCTTTTTCTTTGAAGCTGATGAAGGGTGTGAAATGAAGATGAGAAAATCGTTGCTCTATACCAAAAATCTGCCCCAAAAACCAGTTGGGGAAAGGTCAAACCAACGGTGAGCACGCTGCTCGATCTAGCACTTTAGGGAAACCGTGAATCATTTCATCCCAGCTTCTCCTCCGCCAATGATCCTTGGGCTGAGACCTTTTTGAGCAGATCCTAACCTAAGTAAGTTCTGCGAAAGCACGCGCGAGCTTCGTGATCATTTCAGGAGATCTTTGAGAAAGAGAATAACCTACGCGTGCAATGTCTCTGCCGTGATCGCCCAGTGGGAGTGGTAGCATGAGTGTTGTTCCAAACATAGGCTTTGCCACAGCACGATATGAAATCATCTACCCCAGCAAATATCTCCCCATACAAATCAGCACAAAGTGAAGGCGTTATGGAAAAGTACCGAGAGCACAAAGAACTCGTTCTTACCCACCTGAATCGTTCGTTGTTCATTGGACGAGCCTATCAGGTCTTGGGATTGGTTGGCCTATGGACATTTATTGGAATGTTTCGAATAGACTTTGGGCATTGGCCGCTGGCTTTGTGGGTAGCAAGTGGATTAACAGTGATCATGACAACAGTTTTTCTGCTGAGCTTTTGGAGTAAATGGTCAATCACTCGGCGACTCTTTGTCCTGGAAATCAGTTATTACGCCTTTCCTATCGGGAATCTGGTGATGGCTGACGCGAACCAGTGGCCTTGGTTCCACGTGTTCACCAACTTTGTCGCGGTGATGCTCACTTACTTAGCCTTGCGCGATATGTCCTCTCTCAAGGGCCTGTCAGCTGCGATCCTCATCGTCTCCGGCATTTTACTTATTGGAGGAGAGCCGCCCCTGGCGATCAGTAGCGCAGTCATCTTTCTCCTGCTTCTGACCATTGTCTCAGCCAGCTACGTCGTGACATGGCAGAAGATTCTCGACCAGCAAGAGCGCTTTTCGGCGGAAGAGAGTGTTCAGAAGGGGCAGCAGGTGCTTCATGGTGTGCTTGAAAGCACAAGTGACTTGATCTGGTCTATCGGCAAAGAAAAAGACATCCTCGCCGGAAATGAGGCATTTTTCACCTTTTTGGAGACACAGTCCCACCAATCTTTCAAGGTCGGGGAGCAGATATCTTTGGATTTTCTGTTTGGGGAAGACGGTGAAGACCTCCTGGCATCCGTGTTTCGGGGAGACATCCAGCACCAGGTGGTATGCTATTTCAGCGACACGGGTGACAGGCGCTACCTTGAAGTGAAGCTTCATCCCGTGTATTTCGGGACCACCATCACGGCGCTCTCTGGATTTGGGCGCGACGTGACGGATACCATGATCTTGCAAGAAAAAGTACAGATTGCCAAAGAGCGGTTTGAAAATGCCGT
>DAITMB010000021.1:0-21921 GCA_036835375.1 Bacteroidota bacterium | reverse complement strand
ACAGGTCGTGGGCGGGCTGTCAGGAATGAAGCTGGGCGGGTATTGCGGATTTCCGGGTCATTGACTGACATCACAGAGCGGAAGCGATCTGAAATTGAGTTCGCCAAACTTTCTCTTGTAGCGAGCCACACCTCCAATTCGGTGGTCATCACTGATCCCATGGGGTGCATCGAGTGGGTGAATGCAGCATTCACCCGAATTACCGAATACGAGCTCCACGAAACCATTGGGAAGAGGCCAGGCCAGTTTCTACAAGGTCCAGGCACTGACCCTGAAACAGTGAAAGAAACGGCCAGAAAGCTCCGGGAAGAGGTGCCATTCACGGTGGAAATCTTGAATTACAGCAAGAGCGGAAACTCATACTGGCTGAGAATGGACATCAGTCCCATCTTCAATGACAACGGAGAATTGGTCAACTTCATCGCTGTAGAGACGGATCTCACAGAGCAAAAGGCCTATGAGCAAGAACTAAAAATGGCCAAAATTGCCGCTGAAGAAGGAGCTAAAGCCAAGTCAGAGTTTTTGGCTAACATGTCTCACGAGATTCGCACACCTATGAATGCCGTGATCGGCATGACAGGGTTGTTGCTCGATACGGATCTGAGAGAAGACCAGCGGGAATTTGTCGAGACCATTCGCGTGAGCGGGGACAACCTCCTTACGATCATCAACGATATCCTGGATTTTTCCAAAATTGATGCGGGCCACCTTGAGCTGGAACAGCAGTCTTTCTCACTTCCAGAAATCATTGAGGACGTTCTCGACCTGCTCTCCAGCAAGTCTCAGGCACAGGGCCTGGAACTTCTCTATGAAGCTGAGCCGAACACGCCCTCGCAGATTATTTCTGACCCCACCCGCCTCAATCAAGTGTTGCTCAACCTCATCAGCAACGCCATCAAGTTTACCCACGAAGGCGAAGTGAGCCTCTCCATCAAGGAGATCAAAAGAATCGGGCAGGTGTCGCAACTTCAGTTTTCGATCCGCGACACGGGCATAGGGATTCCCCCGGAGAAAGTTGATACCCTGTTTAAGCCCTTTGTGCAGGTAGATGCTTCTACCACAAGAAAGTATGGCGGAACAGGACTGGGATTGGCGATTTGCATCAAGCTCGTCCAACTCATGGGAGGCAACATTTGGGTAGAATCAGAGGAAGGCCAAGGCTCGGTGTTTCACTTCACCATTCGTACAAAGGTCGATTCTGAAGAGACCTTTTCGACCTACGTTTCTCCTACCAAGGCCAACTTGCTTGAGGGCAAAAGGGCGTTGCTGGTAGATGATAATTACACCAATCTCCGCATTCTCAAAGCTCAGCTCGCCAGTTGGGGAATAGAAAGCGTGACTTGCGCTTTCCCGATGGAGGCCTCCGAATTGGTCCGGACGCACACTTTTGACTTTTTGATTCTCGACATGCACATGCCCCTCATCGATGGGTACCAACTCGCCATAAAGTTGAAAAGCGAATTTGGGGAAACGCTTCCCCCCCTGCTCATGCTTACTTCATTAGGCCAGGCCATCGGCGGTCCGGAGCGCGACTTGTTTCACGCGTTGATGCACAAGCCCGTTCGCCGCGAGCAGCTCTATCGACATCTACACCGCGCCATCACTCCCAATTCAAACTCTTTAGGCGTAAGGCGGGAAATTGTAGCCATGGAGCTTCCCCCGGTCATGCCCCCCCTTCGCATTTTGGTCGCTGAAGACAATCTCGTCAACCAAAAAGTAGCGCGGCGCATGCTCGAAAAATTGGGCTACCAACCCGAGTTTGTCGCCACAGGACTGGAAGCAGTCGAGATTCTGAGACATCACTTCTTTGACCTCATCTTCATGGACATGAGAATGCCTGTGATGGATGGGATCGAAGCCACGCAGAAGATTCGACAAATCTATGGCTTGCGCGGACCAGTGATCTGTGCCATGACCGCCAACGCCATGAAGGGAGACCGTGACCTTTGTCTGGAGGCGGGGATGAACGATTATATCGCAAAGCCCGTCAAAACGGAGGCCCTCCGCGACGCCATCTTGCGCAGCTTTGGCCCAGAAGCGATTGTCCATGTCCAGTCAGCTTGAGTAGAGGCATTCACGCTTGCAATGGCAAGCCACACAAGAAACGTCTGGCACTGCACGTTAGGTAATTGGGGCATAACTGCCCAGAGGCAAGGCCGTATCTATGGTCATAACAAACAAACACAGTCTGTCAGCCACAGACATTTTCACAGCCCAATCCGCCCGACTCCCACCTTTCTGGTGGGGGTTTTTTTTTGTGAAGCAGCAGGTCGATATTTCAACTGGTTCATACGTCAATACGATCATTGTCAACTCAAGGCGAGAGATCTACCGGCGTGGGAAGGTATCCCCTACAGCGTATCACTGGCTGAGGGGGATATTTGGAGAAGGCAGGATCAAGACGACTTTTTTCACACAGCCAAAACTCGCTGCCGCGCTGGCTGAGAATGACCCGACGATGGGTACATTGGGCACAAAGAGATTGGGGCCACATCGATTCGGTCGGGGCTAAGAGGTGAAAATCAAGTAAGCGTTCGCGCCGAACATGTTGTTTTTGTTTCAATAGATGAGATACGCACAGTACTCTCTTCCTTGTCTATTCCTCCTTTGTGATCAACTTCTTACTCTGTCGCTTGAAGCACTGCTACCTGGCCGCTGCCAAATCGTACCGCAGCCCTCAGAATAGATCGCTTGATTGCCTTTTCAACCTCGCGATCTGCCTTTTCTCTGAGCAGACATTGAAATTTGAAAGCCACGCTATCTTTGTTTAAATCGGTGGTCTTGAGATAATGGCTTCCTTTTTTGATCCACTCTTGGTGCGGCTCCAGAATTTCTTTCAAATAGATCTCAATAGCCTCCACAGAAGCAACTTTGCTCAGAGGTAAATTAAATTCCACTGATACTTTGCCGATGGGCCGGCGGGTGTAATTGATAATGCCTTCGCTGAGCAGGAGATTATTGGGAATGAAGACGATGTCGTCGTTGTCGTCGAGAAGGTGAACGTGTAGCAGGGTCAAGTCCACGATTTTTCCCTTGTGGTCCCCGATCTGGACTATGTCGTCCAGCGATATCTGATTGGAAAACATGAGAATCATGCCGTTGATCATGTTCGAGACATAATCTTTGGACAAAATAGCAATGGCTGCTGCCACGATGGAGATCGCTGTGAGGGCTTCGCGAATATCGATGTTGAAGACCATCAAGGTCGAGATCACAAATATCACGAAGCTGGCAATGCCTGCAATTTGGTTGATCCCCAAGATAAAATTATCTCTCCGATGCTTGGCCCAGTTACGTCGGCGGCGATAGAGCGCGGCCATCGTGCTGCGGGCAAAGCTGATCACTAATTGGGCCGTCAGAAAAAACAGGAGCGCATTCAGGTAATGAGTAGGGATGCCTATCCTTCGGAGATCTTCTTCATACACAGTCTGCAATACCACCAGACCGATCAATACGAGCAGTTTTAAAAGAAACAAACCATAAGCCATCCAGGTAGGACGAATTTCCAGGGCTTGGCGTGCTTCCGACAAAAAATTATCTTTCATGATGGTCTCCCTACGGGTTTTTTGCGAAAGAGGTTGGGCTCGAAAAGTGGTTGATAGCGGTAATGAAAGACAGTTTTTTTCTAATCATGTTGTATTCATCTACCCCTGATTTTCCACCAAATTTAGGGCGAATTTCAAGCAAATGGGAGCTGAAAGGCAACACGATCGACGATCGCCTTTGAGAAGCAAGGAACTGATCCTATGGATCCTGCGTGATCGCACTTTTGGTCAAGATCGACCCGGAAAGGCTTTCATAAAAGAACCGAACACAGACAGATGCCTGCATTCGGTTTTTCGGGGAAGGAAATTTGGGAGGAAAAGAAGTTCAATCAGATAGAACGTCGCCATTTCGCTCCTCAGACTCATTTCGAGAATCAATCTAGTGGCTGCATTCGCTTCTCAATGAAGGATCCAAGGCAAGCTCATGCTTCCCTGCGCTGTCAATACCCGAACCAAATACATTCCTGCGGGGAGTTGTGGAGCAGAAATCTGCCATTCAAAAGCACCCGCATGTACTTGGCGCTGAGGCATCACTTCACGTAATTTACGTCCTTGCAGGCTCCACAACTCTACCGTGACCGAGGTCGATTGAGCCAGATCAGCGCGGAGAGTTGCCAAGCCTTGAGCAGGATTTGGCGCAATGGTCCAGCGTGCTTCAGCCAGCTCAGAAGCGGTCGAAGTGACACCATCGGAGAGCATTGGCATTTGGTAAAGGCCTCTTCCAAAAGTAGCCATCCGCAACTTTCTGTTGGCAGGCGACACGCTCAGGTCAGTCACCAGAAAGGGGTCTCCCATCTCGGCGGTGAGGTGCTCCCAGGTTTGGCCTCCATTTCTGGAAAGCCAGGCTCCCAGGTCTCCGCCCACATACACATGATTGGGATCGAGGGGATCGAGCACCACGGCTTGGAAAGGCACGTCGGGCAATCCTTGTCCCAGGGCAGTCCACGTGGTGCCGCCATCAGTAGTTTTGTACACGTGAGCGCTGCCGAATCCACTCATCACGGCATACACAATTTGGTCGTTGTGGGGATGCACCGCTAGGTCCATGGTCATGCGATCAGGCAGCGAACGGCTGATGTCCACCCAGGAAGCGCCTCCGTTGTCGGAGCGCAAGATTCTGGCCGGAGAGTTCACGATCACCGATCCCAAACTTCCCTGTGTCAAAGGAGAGGTGGAGATATAGAGCTTATTGAAGTCTTGATGGGATACCGCAATGGCAATGGTCTTGCGGCCACTGTCAAACGGCTCGGGACTGGCAGTCTCTATGGTCAGGCCACCGTCGTTGCTGCGATAGAGCAGGTCAGCTCCGAGATACATTTTGTCCGGATGGTTGGGCGCCATGACAAATGGCGACACAAAGTTGGCGGAAGAAAAGCTCTGGAGAGGAACGGGCAAGTCTGTGAAGGATACCCCAGCATTCGTAGAACGAAAAGTCTTGAGCCATGAACTTCCCACATAGACTTCATTTTGTCGCGTAGGGTGAATGGCAGTAAAACCTCCTTCGCCCCCGATGACGCGTTTCCAAGCCGTGTTTCCTTGATAAATGGCAGTCCCATTGTTTTGCAGTCCTCCCATAAAAAAGGTAGAGTCACGGAGATCGCTGCTCACGCCGGGATAGAACTGGGCTGTTTGAAGGCCGCCATTTAGGTTGGTGAAGCTGTCGCCACCATCTTCAGATAGGTAGATTCCACCGTCGGTAGCGAAGAAAATGCGCTGCGAATTGGTCGGATCAAAGACAATCTCATGAATGTTTTGATGAACAAAATCAGGTGCTCCATCGGGTGTTCCGGGAGCATTGGCGGCGAAAGACCCATTTTGCCAATAGGATTTTTGCACCAAGACGTCCCCGGCCCAATCCAGTTCCCACGCATCGTTTCCGCCACAAATCACCTTGGTAGGATCATCGGGAGACACTGCTACGTCGTGAGCAAACCATCCGTAGGTGAATGCTTGATCACCTTTGGTGCTCCAATTGAGACCAAAATCGGTCGATACTTGCAATTCTGAAGCGGCGCCCACTGCATATCCCACACTGGCATACACCGTGTCGGGTGCTGAGGGAGCAATGGCCAGATGAATTTTCCCGAAAAATTCGAATCCTAAATTCACCTTAGTCCACACACCACCACCATCGGTAGAGCGATAAATACCGCGGTCAGGATGTTGCAGATTGCCAGCCGCCGCCAACAGCAGGTTGGGTTGTGTCGGGTGAATGATCAGGTCAGTGACCATTTTCTTGTTCATCACTAAAAACCAGTCATCACCTTGGTTGGGGCTGAGGTAGATTCCCTCGGTCGTGGCAGCAAAAATGCGGTCGGGATTCACTGGGTCAAAGAGGATCTTGTTTACCCCCCGAAGGTTGTTATAAGCCCAATTCAGCGCGTGGGTCCAGGTCATGCCGCCATCCGTGCTCTTGAGGATGCCGATGCCATAGGATCCGCGGGTGCGCCACACGATGTTGCCGGTACCGGCAGCCTGAAAGTTGTACACTTCTCCCGTGCCGACAAAAATGACATTGGTATCCTGCGGATGATAAGCGATGCAGGAGGCCGCAAGTAGCGGAAATCCCGTTTGAACGGGTTCCCAGGCATGAGGGCCTTTGCCCCCGGTGCGAGACCGCCACAGGCCACCACTGGCGCTACCTGTGTACAAAGAGTTGGTATTGAGCGGATTCACCGCGAGGCTCAGCATTCTGCCAGCAATGTTGTAGGGCCCGAGGGCCTCCCAGCTCATCTCCGTGCGGCTTTGCAGTTGCTCATGCTGCTGAAGCCGTGCATACGCCGCCGCATACGCGCCGGCAGGGATCTCTTGATGTGGATAAGCGCGGCTGGCATTCCACCAGTTGAGCGCAGTCATCGCTTGATCAGGATCGAGTTCTTGTGTGATTGGCACTTGCCCTTGGCTCGTCACTACCATCCACACACTACAAGTCAGAAGCAAGGTTATGTTGCGAATCAGATCGCGCACAAAAACCATTTGGGGTAATTATTTCTGAGCCGGATGGGCCAATTTTCATACCACGGATCTGCTTCACTTACCTTTCTTCGCGTTAGGTATGGATAAAAACCAAAGCAGATTTTGCCACCGAACTTCGGAGCAAAATCTGCTGCTTATCCACTTATTCTGAAACGCAGGAGGAATGATAAGCTTTGCGAAGCATTGCTGTCAATTCATCCTTTTCTCTGTAACCAACAAGTCGGCACTAAGTTAACGTGAGTTGTCTGAGTCGAATCAACAAGCTCCTTCCCGTTGTCCATCCGCAGATGGGGGCTTGACCTAGATGATTCTTCCTAATCGACTCTCACTTCATCCATGCCTTCCTGCTCACAAGGGAGATGGGATTCATGAAGAGACCTCCCAAGAATACCCTTTGAGGGAGTACTTTGCTGATGATCTTCCATTTGTCCCATTCTTTTATCTCTCTACTTCCCAAAAACCCTAATTTGGCAAAACAGAAATCGTTGGCATCTTCGTCCAGTGCTTGTGCTCATTGGTGTAGTACAAGTACCCGCGAGAGGCTTGTGCGGTAAACTCTCCCGGCACTTCTGCTTTCAAGTCAAAGGACAGGGTGTGTTGCTGGCCCGGCGTCATCTGGCGGTAGTACAGGACGAGATCCTGACCGATGATTTCGTAGAAATCTACTTCTTTCCGGTCCACCATTTCTTTCAGTTGCCAAGGCTGAGGACTGAGCCCGCCTGGTATGCCCACGATGGCCATGGTCATGGGTTGGCCTTCCTGAGATTTGTTCACTACCCGAACGGTCATCCGTAGGGTTTCCCCCATTTTGACCGAATTTTTCGTGAAAGTCGGCGTCACCGCGATGACACAAGCGGCATCAGAAGGTGGCAGGTCTGTCGCATAGGTCAGGGCCAGGGTGTAGGGCATGGGAGTCTCCACGCCACGGAAGCGCACGGTGAGCTGCTGTGTCGTTGCGGACAAATGGGCTTCCAAGCCTTCCAGCAGAATGGGTTCGCGATCGTCGCTCAGGAAGTTTCGCTCGGCTACCACTTTATTTCCAACCAGAATCTCGACACTCCCATCAGTGCCAATCTTTTTGGTCTGTTGCGCAAATTCAATCAAGGCTCTCAAGGCCACCACGGTCGCGTGACAGTTGCCAAAATCGCCATGGGCAGAGCGCTGACTGCGAAGCCATTCGGCGGCCTTGTTGATCACCCGCGAATCGTAGCCCTTGGTCTTGAGCATGGCCATCATCGCCAGCCCAGTCGTCTCAATATGCAGTCCCTGGCCCCCTGATCCAGGTGCCGAACGCTGTTTTTCGTCGAGCAGCCATTGCCCAGTTGTCTGCTGCTCGCTGACCAGGACGTCAAGAAGGGCTTTGCCTCGTGCTTCCTGTCCAAGATTGATGAGCAGGTTGGCGGCCAGCGCGACTTGGTGCGGGCGCTTGCTCGCCAAGGCTGTTTCGTAGGCAAAGTCAGCTTCTTTGCTCAGGTCCTTGTAGCCGGCTTCAGAGAGGGCATAGGCAATGTAGATACTCGTGGTGGCGTCATCGGCAAGCCCAAAAGTGTGTAATGCACGAGGATTTCGTTGGAAGCCACCTTTGCCGTCGCGGCGGTCCATGAGCCATTTCGCCGTGCGGTCGATCATGGCTTTGTCCACACCGTCATACACTTTGGCCATGTCCACAAACTCCATCAGGCCATAGGCAGTAAGTGCTTCGTGACCTGGGTCTTGACCAAACCATTCGAAGCCTCCACTCTTCGATTCAAAGGTCATGAGGCGCTGATAGCCAGTTTGGATCAGGCTGGAGGCCCGAGTGGCAATGCTGGGTTGGTCTTGCTCGGTTTCGCGTAGATACGAGAGGATCAATACATTCGGGTAGGTGCTGGAAGAAGTCTGCTCAAAGCACCCGTGTGGCTCTCGGAGCATTCCTTCCAGGCCCTGAAGCACTTCGCCAGATACCGAAGGAAAGGCCGAAAATTTCATCCGCAGCGATCCTGGCACGGCTTGGGTCAGGTCAGTAGAAAAGGTGGCGTCCGTCTTTTCGCTGGTGAAGGCTTCGCTGGCAGGAAATCCGCGGGGCGCATTGGTGACAGGAAGCACGATGGCATCCGCAAAACCATCAGCGCGGAAATCTACGGCAATGCTGTCGGTGGAAATCAGCGTGTCCACTCGGCATGGAAGAAGGATTGTGCGTGCTTCGCGAGCGTTTAAGCTAATCTCGCTCGGAAAAGTACTGAGCGGCAGGAGATGCTTGGGCAAACGAATGGATATAGGGCCCGACACCCGCTCGTCAGTGTTGTTGATGAGGGTGAGGGGAATCTGGATGGTGTCTAAGGCTGTGAGTAGGGACGGGATCCTGAGATCCAATTCGAAGGGGAGTTGAGAGAAGAATTTGAACTCTTGTCGGCCAATGCTGCCTTCCATCCCAATGCCTTCTACCGTCACATGAAAAGCGGTGAGGGCGTCGGAAGTAAAGAAAGTGATGGTGGCTTCGCCGCGTCGATCCGTCTCGATTTTGCCTCCCCAGTGGAGGGTCTGGCGAAAGTCGCTGCGCTGTTTTGGGATGCTGCGCTCCACGTAAGCGGGTGCCGCAAATTCTCTCGCGCGGTAGAAGCCTCCGCTTGTGACAGGAGTAGTGCCAAGGAAAAGTCCGGCCATCGGCATGTCGGCCACTTGTTCCTTGGGCCCTGCGTTGGGGGCGATGATGGGGGCACCGAGTTGCTTCTTTCTTTTGTCTTCCGCGTCGTCCATGTCGATTTCGAACTTCAAATTTGGTTCTTCATCCATCGGCACGACGCCTACGCCAATGAAGTCAACCACATCGGGTGCCTTTTCTTCTTGCGCAGGAGCTGCGGCCATCGGCAACATCTTGTCGTCCCAACCTTCTTGTGCGGCTGCTGGCCTATTTCTCGCAAGCTCCCGCTCTCCACGTTGACTTCGGGCTGAGCGAACATTGCCTACGGCCATCACCTCATTGAGCATCACGAAATTGGGCTGCATTTGGACATTCAGCACACTGCTCGCGATTTGCTGAGCGGGCAGGAGGAATTCTTGAGACTCGTAGCCTATAGCACTCACACGAAGGGCGACATTCCCCTTGTCGATGCTTCCAACAGAGAGGCTGTATCGACCTTTTTCATCCGTATAGGCGCCGAGGTTGGTGCCGGGAATGGTGACGGTCGCACCTGGAAAAGGGCTGCCATCTTCTGATTGGACCATGCCAGAGAGCTTGCCAACCTGAATCTCGAGGTCGTCGCGATAGGTTCCGACTTGGTAGAGGTAAGGTAAATCGCTGCCTTGGACTTCAAAGCTCAGTACTGCTGGTTGATAGAGATCAAGATCTCTGATTTCAAAAGCCCCCTGCTGGTCGGTCCGCGTCACGATGCCGTCGGCGGATACTTGCACCCCGACCAGCGGTAGTCCCTGGAGGTCGAGTAATTTCCCTTTGACCCGCGCCTGTTCGGGCTGATGCGCCAAAGAGGGGAGGGTTTGCTCGGCGATTTGTCTCCAGCTAAACCGTCTCCAGCCGGCTGTCATGAGCAAATAGTCCAGGGCGAGTGGCGCTTTTTCTTCACTCGGGTCAAAGTAGAAACGAGGATCTTCGACTTCGCCCTGAATGTCAGATTCGACCAACATCCACGAAAGGATGGTGCTGCTCCGGTCGTCGGCAAAGGACCTCAAGCGGTCATCTACTACGGCAAGAGACACATGGGCAGGCAGCGGCATTCCCCGATCATCGAGGGTTCGGACCTTGAGGGTGACTTTTTCTCGGGGCAAATATTTTTCCTTGTCAGTCTCTACCTCAATTTTCATTTGACGCTGGCCATTGACAAAAGCCAGGCGCTCCGCTCTCGGAATGACACGCGAGTCGAAGAGGGTAAATTGCGCTACCCCCATTGGCAAGTCTCGGAGTGATACGGTGATCTGGGATTCGCCGGGCTTTGCTTGGATTTCTTGAGCGAAATAGGCCTTTCCACGGACAGTAGCCACCACCGAAAGTGCCTCCTGCTCTGTGCTGTAGATGCTCAGCTTTGCTACATCCTCGGTGACTTGATTGACCCGAAGCGCATAGCCGCGCTTCATGGCCGCAGGAATGGGGTAGATCGGCTCCGAAATAAAAGGCGCAGAGAGCGCCACGCGGTAGGATTGTCCCGCTTGCGGGGTGAGGTCAAAGGCACCCATGCCCTTGTGATAGCTCGACAATCGTGCCACTACTTTGCCTCGGTCATCCAGCACTACGCCTGCAATGTCTGCCGCTTCCCCATAGGCGTTTACAGCCTTAAATGCCACCCTGCCAGGCAGCCCTTCGACCAAGTCACCGCCCTCAGGAAAGAAGCTAAGGTCCACCTGGCGCAGCACCACGGGCACCGACCGCGAAATCGATTCCATGATTCCCTGGTGATTGAGCATCACGATGAGCAGGGCATCCGGGGTCTCTAGTTGATCAGGAAGTTTGGCTCCCACGCGCACCTTGCCATCTCCATCGGTCTTGGCTGTGCCCGCTTTGATGAGTCTGCCTTCCACTTGGAGCTGGTAGCTAACTTCCCGATTAGCAATGGGCTGATTCGTCAGGGATTCGAAGCGGACGTCTGCCTCTACCTCCGCGCCTTCTCCGTAGGCTTCTCGCACAAAGTCGAGTTTCATCTTGACGCGGGGCGTGACCACGGCTTGCACTTGGACTTCTTTTTCGAAAATGGCGGGCTGCTCGTCATTTTCCATCCATTTTGTGTAGGCTTTCACCTTGTAGATTCCACCGGGTGCCGCCGCAGCCAGCGTAAAATCTCCTTCTCCCATGCCATTTTTCAAAATCAGGCGATGAGATTGAGCGACGGATCCTTTTGGGTCAATGAATTCCACATGGAGAATGTCGCTCCGACGGGAGGGCTTGAGGCTCACGCCCTCGCGGACATAGGCGGTAAACCACAGCGTTTCGCCCGGTTTGTAGAATGGGCGATCAAGTTGGAGATAGACTTTGTCTTCCGGGCGCTCTTCTTGCCAGGTGGACAAATTGTCGAGTAGTTGTTGGAGCTGGTCGGAGATCATCGGAGAATAAGGATTAACTGCGGCGAAGAGGACAAAAAGCCCAGCGGCCATTGCCACTCTGAAGGGGGAAGCAGTAAACAATCGGGTACGTTTCATAGGTTTTTGGAATGGGAAGATACGAATCTTGCCAAGAAGGGCAGCAGAGAGAAGCGTGGTGGAAAGATCCATTCTGCAAGGATAAAGAGGATCTGATCCATTCACCACTTCCTACTGCTTGCCAATATGACTTCTTCTTGGCGAGGCTCGAGCTTCGGTTTATCAACAAATACGGTCACCTGGCCGGGCGAATCATCCAAGAGAGAAATCTCACAAATGGATTCCACATTGTTCCCACAAAAAAAATCGACCTTTGCGTCATGGGTGGCATTTACATACATATTCCCTTTTGTCGAAAGGCTTGTACCTACTGTGATTTTTATTTCTCTACCAGCCTGGACAAGCGAGCAGACATGGTCCGGGCCATCCTTCGCGAGATGCACGAGCGGCGCACGTTTTTTGGACCACCACAGCCGCTCAGTACTTTATACTTTGGCGGAGGAACCCCCAGCGTCCTCTCTGCCGAAGAGCTGAGAAGCATGATTGACTTGGCAGCCCGCATATGGGGATTTGAAGCCGGCGCTGAAATCACCTTGGAGGCCAATCCAGACGATCTCAGCCTTTCATATCTTCACGATCTGCGGGCAATCGGGGTGAACCGCCTCAGCATCGGGGTGCAATCTTTTTTGGAAGAAGATCTCCAAACGATGAATCGCAGCCATAGCGCCGCTCAATCGCTGGCGGCTTTGGGGCATGTTCGGGAGGCAGGATTTACCGATTGGACCTTGGATCTCATCTTCGGGTTGCCGGGTCGCAGCTTAGAAGAGTGGCGTCGCAATCTCGAGAAAGCGCTCGCGCTTGAGCCGCCACACCTTTCTGTGTATTCCCTCACAGTAGAAGAAAAAACAGTGCTGGCCCATCAAATCAAGACCCGCAAGGTTCATTTACCGACGGACGAGCGCTTCGAAGCGCAATTTATTCTGGCGCATGACTTTCTCACGACGGCAGGCTACGAACATTACGAACTTTCCAATTATGCACTCCCTGGATATCGCGCCGTGCACAACAGCGCCTACTGGGCTGGCAAGCCTTACCTCGGGCTGGGACCTTCCGCGCATGCCTTCGACGGTCGCATGAGAAGCTGGAATGTCGCCAACAATCACCGCTACCTCCACGCGATCGGGCAGCAAGGTATCGCCATCGACGGTGACGAGGTGCTCAGCGCACGGGACCGCTACCACGAATACCTCATGATGGGACTTCGCACAGACAGGGGCATTGATGTGGACCACATCACGGCTACCTGGATGCCAGACTGGCCTACGCGCTTCCGGCGAACACTGCATTTCTGGACAGGAAGGGGCGTGCTGATTCAATCGAAAAATCTGCTTCGCCTCAACCCCACGGGCTGGTACATGTCGGATCGAATTTGTAGCGACTTTTTTCTGGAGGACAGTCCATCCTAGGCTTGATAGCAACAACGGCTGTGGTCATGCGACATACATGAGGTTGCAACCACGCAGTTCGGCGTGGTCGATGCGGCCCAGCACCTCAAACGTTCCGTCGGGGTGCATGCGCCCGAGGTCATCCGTAGCAATAAATGCGCAAGAATCTATATTTGCCAGGTCAATGATCTGAATTCTCCCTACACGCCCGATTGGCACATCGAGGCGATCGAGGTGCAGGTCCGAGATGCGCACGATCATCGTCCTCGCTGGGCGAAATCGGAATCCGTCCACGGTATAGGCCTGGCTGAGAAGCTCCGTCATGCCATATTCGGAATGAATCTCAGCAACGCCCAACCCTTCTCGCAGCCGCTGGTGAAGTTGGGGCCGGGTGAGTTCTTCCCGCCTTCCTTTCATGCCGCCCGTCTCAATGACCAGGGTCTGGGGCGGCAAGCGTAGCCCCTCACGCGCAGCAAGATCGAGCAAAGCAAAACTCACACCGATGAGTAATACGGGTTCCTTCACCTTTTCTGCTGCTTGGATTGCGCTCACCAATTCATCAAGCTGATCCAAATAAAACCCGCTGCCGGGCAAACCAAAATCTTCTATCCAGCCCTGAACCATGTGGACCAACGAGCTATTTCCGCGCTCAAGGTAGGAAGGAAGCAAGGCTAGGATGCGGTAGGAATGGTTTCCGAATCGCTCCTGAAAGCCCCTCAAGGCATTTTGACGGTACCAAGCGGCGTCGCGCACGAAGTGGCGAGAAGGAATTTGCCCGGTGGTGCCCGAGCTTTCAAACACCAGTTCCGCTGACCAGTCGGTGCCACATCGGAGCTCAAATTCTTTAAAAAAGGCAATAGGAATCGACAAAGGGCCTTGTTGCCCAATTTGCGAGCTATAGGCTGCCATGATGGGATTGTGGCGAATTTGGTGTGCCCATAATTGCTCAATCAGTGCCTGCTGATCGGACAATGGGTCAACAATGGATTCGTAGAGGGAGCGCATTCATGTGGAAATTCGATTCACAGAACTGCAAGTTCGGCGCGATGGTTGAATAAATCATCCTGATCCGCTGATTTTGACATCCCTTTTTGCCCTGGCATTCTCCGAAACATATCGTCAAAGATAGGCTGGATGTCTGCCACAGCTACATTTGAGAAATGCATTCCATTCCAACCCTCCTGCCTTCGTTTTCGTCTGATAATTTCTCTGAAAAATCCGAAGCGAAATCTCCCCGGACGAAATCAGAACAATTCTGAATTATCAGACGTTCTGTTTCGTGTTCCTCAAAAGAATTCGTTTTTTGCGCCACGGCCAGCTAATGCCATTGCATGTCAAAACATACCACCCCTCCCAATATCCGCACCCTCGGACAACTTAAAGCCTCCGGATACCGCCCCCGCAGTGTAAAAGAAGAGCTTCGCAGCAATTTAATCCAACAAATGAAGAGCAAGACCAATTCCTTTCCTGGCGTGCTGGGATATGAGGAAACGGTCATTCCAGATTTGCAACGAGCTTTGCTGTCGCGCCACAACATTATCTTGTTGGGGCTGAGAGGCCAGGCAAAAACGCGGATTGCTCGCCAAATGATTGGCCTGCTGGACGAATACATTCCCATCATCGATGGGTCGGAAATCAACGACGACCCAATGGCGCCTCTGTCGCGCTTTGGTCGCGACCTCGTGGCAGCACACGGCGATGACACGCCCATTGCCTGGGTCCACCGCAGCAGCCGCTACGCCGAAAAGCTCGCTACGCCGGATGTTACGGTCGCCGATCTCATCGGAGATGTAGATCCAATCAAGGCTGCGACGATGAAGCTGCCCTATTCCGACGAACGTGTGATCCACTTCGGGCTCATTCCGCGCTCCCACAGGGGGCTGTTTGTGATCAATGAGTTGCCGGATTTGCAGCCAAGAATTCAGGTGGCCCTTTTCAACATTTTGCAAGAAGGGGATATTCAAATTCGGGGATTTCAACTCCGAATGCCGCTGGATGTCCAGTTCATTTTCACTGCCAATCCCGAAGATTACACCAATCGGGGCAGCATCGTGACACCGCTCAAGGACCGCATCGAGAGCCAAATTCTCACGCATTATCCCAAGAGTCTGGAACTATCGCTGCAAATCACTCGGCAAGAGGCACGGATCCTGAGAGAACAGCGAGAAGTTGTGGAAATAGATCCGTTATGCGCGCAACTTGTAGAGCAAGTCGCCATTGAGGCCCGACACAGCGAGTATGTCGATGAAAAGTCAGGGGTATCAGCCCGATTGACCATTTCAGCCTACGAAAATCTCCATGCGGCGGTAGAGCGCCGAGTGATTTTGAACGGCGAAGCCAAGGGATACAGCCGCTTGGGAGACCTTGTAGGAGTGATTCCGGCCATCACTGGCAAAATTGAGCTGGTGTATGAAGGGGAGCAGGAAGGTCCCGCCATTGTGGCGCAAAAGCTCATCAGCAAGGCCATTCGAACCAATTTTTCCAACTACTTCCCCAACCCGGAGCGGCTCAAGCGCAATGCGCCCGAGAACCCTTACAAGACCGTCACCACTTGGTTTAGCAGGGGAAATACGCTCGAACTCACTTCCGATCTCACGGACCAGCATTACCGAAAAGCGCTCGATAGCGTGCCGGGTCTGAAGGAACTGGTGAAGCACATTCATCCCAAGGTAGAGGTGGAGCAACGCTATTTGCTCATGGAATTTGTGCTACATGGCCTGGCAGAGTTTTCGCTATTGGGCAAGCACTCCCTTGAGACAGGCATGCAGTTCAAAGATTTGTTGAGTAATATGCTCAACTTCGAGAAGGATAGCGACGACGATGAATACGGCGGCTACTACGAAGACGACGATCAATAGCACATTCCGACCCCAACATTCATGGCTAAACGACGCAATGCAACACCGGCGACGATGGATCCCGAAGACAAGAAAAAAGTCACCAAGGAAAGCTTTCGCGAGATGGTGGCCATTTTTGCGTTTGTGAAACCGTATCGAATGCAGTTTGCGCTGGGTTTGGTCTTCCTCACGCTTTCGACGGGCACGGTCTTCTTGTTTTTGAGCTATCTCAAAGAGCTGATAGACCCGGCAGTGGAGCAAGTGGACAATTACGCTGATGTGTTGGGCCAAGTCGCGCTGATCATGGGAGGAATTCTGGTCTTTCAGTCTTTTTTCTCCTTCATGCGAATCTATCTCTTTGCCCAAGTGTCCGAGCGCTCCCTGGCGGACATTCGCCAAGCTCTCTACCAAAAGTTGGTGACCTTGGGGTTGCCATTTTTTGAGCAGCGCAGGGTAGGGGAGCTCACGAGCAGAATCACCGCCGACGTAGAGCAGCTTCAAAGCGCGCTTTCGATGACCCTGGCAGAATTTTTACGGCAGATCCTCACGTTTTTAGGTGGTGTGGTTGTGCTGTTTTTTATCTCTGCGAAGCTGACGCTCGTCATGCTTTCGACCTTTCCTCCGGCGATCATTGGGGCGATATTCTTAGGTAAATACATCCGAACCATGGGCAAAAAAGCGCAAGATGCCCTCGCCGATGCCAATGTCGTGGTGGAAGAAACCCTTCAAGCCATTCCGATTGTGAAGGCATTCACCAACGAATGGTACGAGTCCCGTCGTTATCACACGGGCCTTCAGCAAGTGGTGAAGTTCGCCCTTCAGGCCGCTAATGCGCGTGGAGCGTTTGTAGTGTTTCTCATTGTGGCTGTTTTTGGCGGGATTACCCTCACGATCTGGTTCGGTGCCAATCAAATCGCTCAGGGCAACATTACCATTGGTGACTTGGTGTACTTCGTGATGATCACCCTTTTCGTAGGCGGATCCATTGCGGGCTTGGGAGATCTCTACGGCCAGTTGCAGAAGACTATAGGTGCTTCGGAGCGCATTCGCAGCATTTTGCGCGAAAAAAGCGAGCTCGACTTGCCCACTGGAATCATGAAGCGGGAAGTGTTGCTTCAGGGCGAAATCGAGTTTCGGGATGTGGTCTTTTCTTATCCTACCCGCCCGGACATAACCGTGCTCAAAGGCGTTTCGCTCCACATTCAGCCAGACACCAAGATTGCACTTGTGGGACATTCTGGCGCAGGGAAATCTACCATCACCCAACTCCTCCTCCGGCATTACCAAATCGAAAGCGGGAGCATCACAGTGGATGGCAAAGACCTTCACGATTTTGATCTCTCGATTCTGAGAAGCCAAATCGGTGTGGTGCCGCAGGAAGTCGTGCTCTTTGGCGGGACCATCCGCGAAAACATTGCCTATGGTCGTCCGGATGCCTCAGAGGAAGACATTGTGCAAGCAGCACATCAAGCCAATGCCTGGGAGTTCATTGAGCGCTTTCCCGAGAAGCTGGACACGCTCGTGGGTGACCGAGGCGTAAAGCTATCGGGAGGTCAGCGGCAGCGCATCGCCATTGCGCGCGCCATTCTCAAAGATCCGGCGATTCTCATGCTCGACGAAGCGACTAGTTCCCTCGACGCGGAGTCGGAACATTTGGTGCAGGAAGCCCTCAACCAGCTTATGGAAGGGCGCACGACCATCATCATTGCCCATCGCCTTTCTACTATTCGCAAGGTGGATCAGATCTATGTTTTGGAGGATGGGCACGTTGTGGAGCAGGGCTCTCACGAAGAGCTGTCTGCGCATGGTGGAGTGTATCGTCGGCTCCTGGACTTGCAGTTTGCGGTGTAGCGTGACACACTTGCGCGCAAGGCGCTTTCTGGTGCTGGCAAATGTCCTATCTTGCCGCTGATGAAACGGCTCCTGGTCCTCACTTCTCGCTTTCCGTATCCCCTTGAACGAGGGGACAAACTCCGGATTTATCACCAAATCAAGCACTTATCCGAGGAATCGGAAATCTACCTTTTCTCGATCAGCAATCGCGAGATTGAGGAAAATGAGCGTGCAGAACTAGCGGCATTTTGTCGAGAAGTTCATGTCTTTCGCGTTCGTCCGGGAGACATTGCCTGGGCCTTGCTGAGCGGGATATTGAGTCATCGACCATTTCAAGTCCATTATTTTTATCGGCGCTCCATCCACGAAGCCATCCGAGCTGCTGCTGCGCGCATTCGTCCCCACGCCGTCTTGTGTCAATTGCTTCGAATGGCGCCCTATGCGGAAGGTCTGGGAGCGCCCTCGGGTCTGGACTACATGGATGCGTTTTCGCTGGGAATGAAGCGCCGGGCAGAACTGGCTCCGTGGTGGCAGCGTCCACTGCTTCGCTTGGAGCGACGAAGACTGTTGTCCTACGAAAAGAAAATTTATGCGCACTTTGAGGCTCACGCCATTATTTCAAATCAAGATCGCGAAGCCCTACCGCTAGCAAATTCTGCGTCTGTAGCCATCCTGCCTAATGGAGTGGACAGCTCGTATTTCGCTCCGATGGCGGAAATCGAGCCTACGTTCGACCTCGTCTATGTGGGCAACATGGGATATTTTCCGAATGTGCAAGCCGCCAAGATGCTGGTGAAAGACATTTTGCCGAAACTTGTTCTGCCAGCGCCAGCGCGGCTTTTGCTCGCAGGCGCAAGGCCCGCCCATGAATTATTGCAAATGGCAGCTCCCCCGCGCGTGGAGTTCACAGGCTGGGTAGAGGACATCCGCATGAGTTATGCCAGCGGAAAGGTGTTTGCCGCACCACTATTTGCTGGAAGCGGACAGCAAAACAAAATTTTGGAGGCCATGTGCATGGGCATTCCCTGCGTGGTGACGGAGATCGTCAATCGGGCGATTGGTGGCACCCACGGCACACATTTGTTGATTGCCAATGATCTCACGTCTTTCGTGGCGTGCATCCAGCAGCTTTTGGATGATGAGCTGCTCAGAAAAAACATTGGACAGGCAGGTCGAGTACTCGTCATGGAAAAATACGATTGGGTGCAAGCTTCCCGCCAATTGGCGCGCTGGATTCCTTGGGACCTTGGTCGGCAGTGACCGATGCGCCCCAAGGCACCTGCCGATTGGCTCAACCCACTCGACTTGGTTCTCTCCCAATCCACTTGCGAGAATGCCAAAGAAATTTTCATCTTTACGCACCTTCCCACATTTGCACCTGGCCTCCGGACCATTTTTTACCCCATCTTTTCGCCTCATTTAGTTGGGTGAAAATTTTTGATGAAACAAGATTCGATGAAACAAGCCTTACCCCAAGATGACAAGAGGTAAAGAATGATGATTGCACCCAATTGGTCCCGATGGCTGATCTATGGCATGGCTGCCTTGATCGTGCTGGGCACGCTCTGGTATTCGGACTACCTGGCCCAGGAATTAGCCCAAAAAGAACGCGCCCGCATCGAGCTGTATCGTGACGCTTTGGCCTTTTCGGTCAATCCCGAGGTGGACAATGTCTGCCTGAGTTTCGTCGTGTCAAAGCTGGTGCAAGACACGGTGAATGAGATCCCACAAATCCTGGTCGATGACGAAGACCGGGTGATTTCGGTGAATCACCTCAAGTTGCCCAAAGATATCTCGGTGGAAGATTCGCTGGAAATGGTCACCGCGCGTCTCCAGACCTTCAAAAGCGGATACCAGCCGATAGAGGTCAATTTCGGTCCAGATCTGTATCAGTACGTCTATTATGGCGAGTCGAAATTGCTGCGTCAGCTCCGTTGGTTCCCTTATTTGCAACTAGGGGTGGTGATGATGTTCATCGGGGTAGTGTTCTATGGATTTGCTGCGGCGAAGCGCAACGAACAAAATCGGGTGTGGGTCGGCTTGGCAAAGGAAACGGCGCACCAACTCGGCACCCCCGTATCCTCGCTCATGGCGTGGATAGAATTACTGCGACTGAAGTCCGAAGACCAGCCCGAAGAGCAAGAACTGGTCTTTGAAATGGAGCGGGACGTGAAGCGCCTGGAAATCATCGCGGAGCGTTTTTCCAAAATCGGTTCCAAGCCCGAACTCATTCCTGTGCCTCTGGGGACCGTTCTGGACCATTCTACAGAGTACCTCCAAAAGCGCATGACCCAGCGTGGCAGCATGAAGGTGGAGGTGATTTCGGATTTGCCGAGGGACAAGCCCATTCCGATTAATCCTCAGCTATTTGACTGGGTGATCGAAAATCTGATGAAGAATGCCCTGGATGCCATGCAGGGGCGCTCGGGACTCATCCGTGTCATTGCAGGAGAAAAAGGCGCGCATTACTTCATTGACGTGGAGGATTCTGGTAAAGGTATTCCCAAAAGCCACTTCAAGAAAGTATTCGAGCCGGGCTTCACCACCAAGAAGCGCGGCTGGGGGCTCGGATTGAGCCTCACCAAGCGAATTGTCGAAAATTATCACCAAGGGAAAATTTTTGTCAAGGAATCCGAACTAAACAAGGGCACCACTTTCCGGGTCCTCCTTCCCAAAAAGTGAACTCGTCGCCGTCCAATTATTCAAAGCTTTGATGCTGTCAACCTTCTTTGTCTATGGCCCTTTCCATCACCAGCCTTCACATTTACCCTATCAAATCCATGCACGGCATTAGTCTCCAAGAGGCGCAGCTGAGCGATCGGGGCTTTTTGCATGATCGCAGATGGATGCTCATTGATGAAGATCATGTGTTTCTGAGCCAGCGTAGTTTTCCCTCTTTGGCGCGATTTCGCGTGGCAATGACTGAGACGGAGTTGCTGATCTCGTTTGAAGGAGAAGAGCTTCGTGTTTCCCTGTATCCTCAAGATGGCGAGCGCCTGCGGGTGACCATCTGGGATGATGTTTGCGATGCTTTGGCGGTGAGCACCGCCGCCGATGTGTGGTTTTCAACAAGGCTGGGCCGATCCTGCCGATTGGTCTATATGACGGATGACAGCCACCGCGCGGTAGATCCCCGATATGGAGCAGCTACCCAAGGAGTGAGTTTCGCCGATGGATATCCTTTCCTGATGTTGAGCGAGGAGTCAATCGCGGATCTGAATCGACGCTTGCCTTCTGCAGTGCCTGCCAGTCGCTTTCGCGCCAATATCCTCATCGCTGGTGGCGAGGCCTACATAGAGGATAGCATTGGGGCATTTTCGATTCGGGGCGTCCAGTTTGTGGGGGTAAAACCCTGTGCTCGCTGCCAAGTCATCACCATTGACCAGCAAAGCGGAGAAGTCATGGGAAAAGAGCCACTGGCCACCCTTGCTACCTATCGTCGAGATGGCCATAAAGTCCTGTTTGGGATGAATCTCCTGCATACGGGCACAGGATTTTTGCGTGTGGGAGATGTGCTGATTCCGCAGGACGTTTCGCAGAATTTTTGATCGGATTTTCCTGCGCAGCGTAGTCGTTGCGGGCATTCGGAACAAATTCTTTTCACGTTCAGTCCGCTGTTCTGCACGTTCAATCTACCATCCATCACATCCAGCGATTGGGCTGCAACGTGGAGGGGATAATCATGGTATTGATAGGCAAATAAGGGCCTCAGCGCTCTTCAGCACCGATCAGTAACCAACTTTTATCCCTTGAATGCCATGAACAATTCTCAACCCGCTACCCATGACCTCCTCTCTGCGCTTCGCGCTGTATTGATCAGCTTGATTTTTTTGGTACTGCAAATCGGCTTGATGAGCAGTCTCGCTGCCCAGAACTTCAAGTTTGGACCGCGCATCGGAATCGCTTCTTCGCCACTCGTGGTGCAAGACATTCAGAACCTTCAAGAAGTCGCCATTAGCTTCCAAGATGGCAGCCCTGAGTATCAGGTTGGAGTCTTTGCACGCATCCAAGCCTTGGGCATATTTCTACAACCCGAGTTGCTATTTACTACCGCCTCCGGATCATTTTTGGTTGAAGACCTGAAAAATGGTGGCACTGAAATTTTCAAGGAGCAATATTACCATGTTGAATTACCTGTGATGGCGGGAATCAAGCTCGGACCTATCCGCTTTCAAGGCGGACCAGTATATCGAATGAATTTGGGCAATCGATCCGACTTTT
>DAITMB010000020.1:0-52949 GCA_036835375.1 Bacteroidota bacterium | reverse complement strand
ACTTAGTTCCGCAAGCACTAGGGTACTCTCTTTCCGATGACTTTACTCTCGCGTAAGAGCGCGCCGCGCGCCGACTGTCCGGTGATGTGGGCCGCATTTCCACCCGTTTGCATGGAGATCTGCCGCATTTCGAGAATGCGAGATTCTGGCAGTTTGCCAAAATAAAACACGCTCATCGTGACCTCGGAAGCTGCAATGGCAGAGAGCTGCTTTCCAATTTCATCTTGATCAAATCCCCCGTCTGTCCCAAAAATGATGCGGTTGTTTCCGCCGGGCACATAGTGGCGTAGAGCAAGGTCGAGGGCAGATTGCAGCGCCTTTCCTGGCTTGGTCTCTCCCGAGGATCGCAAGTTTTCGAAGGTGGTAGTGATCACATCCCGCGACGATGCCTCTACGGCTTCAAGGTGAACTTCGGCTTTGCCCGAGTAAGTGATCACGGTGAGCTTGTCTTCAGGGCGCATGTAGGGAAGAAGATCCAGCAGCGCTTCCCGCAGGAGGGGAAGGCGGTCGGGCTTGCTCATCGAAGCCGATACATCTAGCACAAACACTAAATGGTTGAGGGCATAAGACTCAAGGTTGTACATGGAGTCGATTCGCGCGGAATCTTTGGCGCTGCGTGCTTGGCTGAAAATGCGTGCCGAATCAGTGGCAGTGAGCTGAAAGCTGCCAAGCCAGCGAGCCGTATCCAACAGGCGCTCAGGCCAGGCACTTGGCAATAACAGCCATGTGGCTCCCACGTCATCGGCATCACCGGGACCTCCCACAAGCAAATCTGGGCGACCGTCTTGGTTGTGATCGCCCGCAGCTGCCAAGCTGTATCCAAACCCATGATAAAATCGACCCAATTCCCCTTCAAAATTATAGGTCGTACCGCTTACCTTGTGCCAAGCAATCACTTCGCCCCGGCGATGCAGGGTGAGATAGTAAATGGCACCCTGGTCCTTGCCTCCGTCGTCGTCTTTGAGCGCAGCGACTGCCAAAAGCGCTGTGCTGTCCGCGAGTGGACTGACGACCGTCATCGCGCTCCCCCACCGATCGTCCGCGTCCAGCGGAAGGCGGAGCCCTTGGTCACCCGGATTGAGTTTTCTGTGCTGGACGATTTGGCCCGATGCGTCGAGGGAAAATAAGTGCAGTGCACCCTTGCGAAGCCCTGCCGTGCCATCCTCCGGTGCAGACACCAGCAGGTCTGCTCCTCCGTCGCCGTCCAAGTCTCCCGGCGAGCAAATACTGGCACCAAAGTAGTCATTGATTTTGAGGGAGCTATACCATTCGCCACTGCCTCCAATGACTGACTGCATGCGGAGTTGCGACCCACGATCGTGGCGTAAGAGAAATATTTTGCCGATACCCTTGCCTGCAATGATCGGTGCTGACACGGCGATCAAATCAGGCCCTAGGACTGCAAGACTCACACCCAGGCTTCCGTCAAGACTCAATTGCTTGAGGAACACCTCGCTTCTCCCTCCCCAGCGCCCTTTGGCACTGAGCTTTCCTTCTCTATCGACTGACCAGAGCCACACCGCGCCATAGGCCAGCGGTCCTTCTTTGCCACCAGGTTCACCCACCCATAACTCGAAATTTCCATCGCCATCTATGTCCCCGGCAGCCGCGAAACTAAATCCAATGCGCCCGCCTGATGTCGCTGCCACGCCTTGCCATAGAGGGGGCGCTTGAGGGATTACCTTCAATACATTTCCTGCCTGGTCTGGGTAGATCACATAGCAAATGGCGCTGTCAGACGAGTGGCTCATGACCAACCATTCTGAGACGCCGTCTTGGTCCAAGTCTCCGATCACCGTTACGCCAGATCCGAATCGTCCCTTCGGGATGAGTTTCAGGGTGCCAATGGAGGCATCCAGCCGTTGGTGCTCATAGAAATAAGGAGAAAACTGCGCTGCGACACGCCAGGGAAGCCATGTAAGGAGCAGGATCAGGAGGGTGGAAATCGCTTTCATAGGAATAAAGGTAAGTCCGCTCTTGAAAGAAATCCATCCTCGGGAGGCATATTTTCAGGAAAATGAGATCGTTGGGCCACCATAGATGATAGGGTAACAACAAAAAAAACGAGTCCCGAAGGACTCGTTTGTAAATCATAGATGGTCATCATCGGAACCGAACCTCTTAACGAAGGTTGACTGTTTGCAAGCTGGTCAAAGCCCCGTCGGTGATCCGGAAAGAGACTTGCGAATCACGCAAGCGGCTTAGATCAAATACCTTGGAGTGAGAATCACCTTCCAAAGTCACATCGCCGTAGTAGATTTCTTCCCCGTTTTGGTTCAGAATTTCTACGCTCACACGCTCAGCATTGGGCACAGATAGCATCCACTTTCCTTCTTGAGCATAAGGATAAACAGTTGCCACAAGGCTCTCAGATGCATCAGTCACAGTCGTGACGTTGACCATTTCGCGAAAATTGACCCCTTCGCCAGTCACCTCAATGTAGTATGGCCCATCAGGCACATTTGAGAAGGAGATGGCTTTTTTGAAATTCACCTCCTTGGTGAGCTTGGTCTGGTACAAAGAATGTCCGTCTTTGTCCACTACGCGGATGATCACCGGTTGAAGGGTAGTGGATTGATAGACTAAATGAACGGTACGGGAGTTCGCGGTATGCTCCACACGTACTTGGGGCTCAGAGTCTGTAGTAGTAGCACCCTTCCCCATCGCTGGCAGACTGAGTCCACCCATGATGAACAACCCGGCCAGTACCTGCTTAAAACGGAATGAATGCATAGTCGTAAATGGTTATGTAATTGAACTTTCGACAAGGACAAAGCAAGGGGTAATTTTGCGAATATAAAAATGTACGTAGAGCATTTTTAAATTATTCTTAATGATTTGGCGCATTCATTGATTGATTGTGAAAATTTACGAGACAACCCCCCTGGGTTTTCCATTTCATCCGGTACTTATCCCGATTCGTCGGGCAAAGACTTTTTTCTTTTTCTTGTGGAGATCAGATTCGTTTTTGCCAGTATTCCGTTTATCTCCTTTCTTTTCCGCATTCGAATAGTTTTTCCCAGCCTTTTACCCGCTGAAAATCCTGCTATATCGACTCCTCGCATCGATTTATAGCTTGGACAATTACCTCCAGCACCACTGACCAGCCGAATATCATCCCCGATCTCAGCGAGCTGCAGGGAGCATACGAGGAGGAAAATTCTTAAAAGCGATGAAAAAAACTCACTCTCCCCATCGGTATGTATTGGGTTGGAGGCCCATTTGGTCGAGAAGTCTGTGTACGACCGTGTCGATGACCTCGTCGATGGTCTGTGGACGGGAGTAAAATGAAGGAATGGCGGGGACCATCGTAGCGCCAGCCAGGGTGAGGCTACGCATGTTTTCCAGGTGAATAAGATTGAGAGGGGTATCGCGCACCATGCAAAGGAGTTGGCGGCGCTCTTTGAGGATGACATCCGCCGCGCGAGAGATCAGGTCGTCGGAAATCCCGTGGGCAATCCTGCCCAACGTGCCCATAGAGCAAGGTACGATGACCATATGCTCGTAGCGAGCCGATCCAGAGGCAAAAGGTGCCCGGTAATCCAAGCGGTCATACACCCGAAAGGGCGTTTCAAAGGGCAATTGCAACTCATGTTCCCACACATCGAGGGCATTGCGCGAGAGCACCACACCTACTTCCACAGTATCGGTCATTTGGCTCAGGTATCCAAGCAGTCGATGGGCGTAGATGCTACCACTGGCGCCAGTGATCGCAACAACAATTTTCTTAAGGGGAGTTTTGGGAAGAGATTGAGTCGTATTCACAGGTCGGTTCTCAGGTGTGAAGGAGAGCATAGGATAAAGGAAGAAGAATGTTTTGATTCCGTGGCGTTTGAGTAGGTATTCCCTTGATGAGTCACAATCATACAAGATGATTTCGCAGGAACTGATAATTTCTTCATTATTTTAATTTCAAAAAGTCAGTTGAAGATTTGCCGAACTCTCATAAATTGAATAATTATTCAGTCAATTATTTTCCCAAGAACGGTTCCCAAGATCAGGAATCTTCAAAACATGAAATCAGATTTCACGGAAAGTGGTGCTGGCATGTGCCGATCAATCCCGCAAAATGGATACATTTACAAAATATGAAGTCTCACCCCCCCTGGAATCTAGGCTATAGAAACAAGCTACAGGGCGCGTTGTTTTTCGTGCTTTGCTTCTTTCCGGCGGTAATGGTGTCGCAAGATGTGCGCACTTACGTGAATCAGCGGTGGATGGGCGTGGATGATGAATTACAAGTTTTCGTTACCATACGCGGAGGCATACTCAAGTCCACTCCCTTCTTTCCAAGCATTCCCAGCTTTCGAATGGGCAATCGCACAGTCGAGGTGCAATCTGAAGGAGCTAGTCGCACCACCATATACCGACAACTATATCACCCCGAAGGAACTGGCACTTTTGTGATCCCCCGGATCGAAGTGCCCATGCCAGAAAAAACCCTTTACATGAGTCCCGGATTGGTGACGATTCGTCCGCCGAGCCGTCAGCAGCGCGACAACCTTGTCCCTGCCGAGGTGCAGGTGCGGGCTGTGTGGGACGTTGAGCACGACACTTGCCTCCAAGGCCAATTTCAGATAGCGACGCTTTACTTGGAGCTTTCTCCGATCTCCCGTAGCCGAATCAACTGGGATCTGGGCGCCATTGCGGCCTTGGCCGACAGTCTTAGGAGAAGTCCAAGCGGGCAGTGGTTGCTGCACGACAGCATTTTAGGCACACCCCTTTCCACAGGCAAAACGATCGATGGCCTTCTCCGATTTCCTTGTTACAAAGGATGGTGGGCGTGTCCAGAACCCGGAGTAGCTGCGATTGATGGCGCCCAGATTCGCGTGGAGCGCCTCTGGAGGTCGCGCCACGCTTTTCGTGGCCGAGCACCAGAAAGCGAGTGGGAAGATGAAGAGATCGCGATTGAAAGTCGCTTGTGGGCAGTCAAGGCGCCACCTGAAAGCGACAAGATTCCAAGCGCCAAGAGTGGCCCCTTGAGCATGAAAGCGACTTGGGACCGCGTGGAGCTGGGCACAGGCGAACCGATGCGCATCAGTCTCGCGCTCACTGGACCCGTGTTCATGGGTTTGGTCCCCACACCCCGCTGGCAACTGCCGGAGTCGTTGATTCTTAAGGGGCCTCAGACCTCCGTCAGTTATGCGCTGGTAGAAGACGGACAATTGCTCGGCACCAAACGTCTGGACTACCTCTTGTATCCAGCTGAACCCGGGGAATATGCTTTGCCCACATTGCGGGTTGCTTCCCTCGATCTAGATTCACTTCAGTATCGATGGGCCGAGGCAGCGCTCCCGGAGATTTTAGTCAGGGGGGAACCCATTCCCCAACTCAGGGAACTTCATGCCGTTGAGCGTTTTTATAAGGATGCTTTTCAATCCGAGAGCCGAGAGCCGATGAACGATAGCAAGTGGGTCATGCGATTGGCCGTGATTCTCACGGTGATGGCTGCCTTGCTTCTGGGCTTGGCTGTGCGTGGTCATCGGCGGCTTCTTCTAGAAAAGCGGCGGCAACAGCTCCGATCAAGACGCAGCCCAAGACGTTGAAGTAGTAGTCAATGGGCAATGGCAGCAAATGATAGAATAAACTGAGGCATAGCAAGAGGCCTCCTACGCGAAATCCGGGGTGTTGCCAGCGTTTTTTGGAGGAGAACAGCGTCAAGAGCACACCTGCAAAAATGCTGACTATCAAGTGGATATGTTGACTGAGTTGGAGCCGGCCCAGTCGATCATCGGGTTTAGTTTCCAGGATAAATCGAGTCAACCCCGTGCCTTCGTAGAGCAGTTCCGGCTTGCCATTCAGACCTTGAAAATAGTCATTTGTCCACCGAATCTCGGTCACTTCTCCGTGATAGTTCAAGCCATTGGTCAGAAGTTCGGGGTAGGGAATCCAAAAAGGGATGACAAAACAACCAGCGACCACAGCGGCAATGGCTCCACCCATGAGGAGGGCTTTTTGCCAGCCTTGCGACTCCCACGTGCCACGAAACCAAGCCAGTCCATACATGATGGCAGAATAGCGAGACAGCAGTACAAATGGCCACCCCATCCAGCTGGAAGCAGGAAGGAGAAACAAACTGGTGAGCAACAAATAGTAAGCACAAATCAGCAATTCGACCGTAGCGCCCAACGTCACGGGTTGAAACACCAAGAGCGTTCCCAAGAAAATGCCAGGCAAAAGAGAGAGACCAACCGCAGCGACAAGGTTGATGCGGCTTTGACGAAGGATCTCTACAAACACAACTGCAGCTGCGATCCATGCTCCCACACCTACCCACCTAGGATCACACCCAAGCCACTCCGCAAAGATAAACGGTCCCCAGTGAAAGGGCAGGTAAGGACTATAAATCACGTAGCCAAAATCTTCAATAGGTGCGTTGGGTCGTTCTCCTGCTAAGAAGCGCCGCACCATAATTTGAATTTGCGGAATGACGTCGCCGTGGCTGATGTCGTAGGTAAATGAATGGAAGAAATCGGCGATCCCAGGCAGAAAGAAGCCATTGGAAAGCAGCGGAATCAAAAGCAGCCAATAGCCTTTCAAGAAAGTATTTCGTGGTGAGCGGATCGGCTGGCTTGGGGCACTATGCGTAAAAAGCAGCAGGAGGGCAGGTACAAAACTCGAAAGAAACAGCGCCACATGTGCCCAACCTGTGTCATCCTGACCTCTGGGGATGCGGTCCCAGAAAAAAAGTTTGAAAAACAGGTAAAGTCCACCGATGCAAATCACTGTGGTGAGGGCCGCTCGTATCCCCAATCGCTTGTTGTGTCCGGACACTGACATAAAGCGAAATAAGGAATTTTTCGGATGTCAGCCTAAAAACCAACAGTGGAGCTACTTCGTTAATTTCACGTACTCAATCACTTCCTCTTCTTCCCCCGCTCATTTCTAATGGCGTTTTTGCTGAGAAGCAGAAATCGACTCACTCCCGCAAATTCTCATCGTTCTGTAGAACATCAACATCCTTCAAAATTTATGCGTCCATTCACACAGACAATTCTGGCCATTTCTACCGCCCTCTTGCTTTTTACAGGGTGCGCGAAGTCCCAGACGCCTTCGGCATCTGCAAAAGCAGCTGCGAAAATCGATCTTTCCGATATTGACCTCACGCCAATCACCCGCACTGAAGCCGAGTGGCGGGACATGCTCAGCCCCCTTCAGTACACCGTCGCGAGAGAAGAGGGCACTGAAAGAGCTTTTACCGGGGAATATTGGAACACCAAAGAAGCTGGTACCTACACATGCATCGGGTGCGACCTGCCGCTGTTCAGCTCCGACACCAAGTTCAACTCCGGCACCGGTTGGCCGAGTTATTATCAGCCGATCGACGAGCGCTTTGTCGCCAGCAACACTGATACCCGCTATGGCATGGTGCGCAACGAAGTCCACTGCGCTCGCTGTCACACCCATTTGGGCCATGTGTTCGACGATGGACCGGCCCCAACAGGACTCCGTTACTGCATTAATTCTGCCTCCCTCGGGTTTGTTCCCTCGCAGCCTTGAGTCAAGAGGAAATAGGGTTGTAAAAAGTTGAGCTGGTTGATGAATATTTCTCGTAATTCCTTGGGAAGATGGAAATGGAATACCTATCTTTGCCATCCGTTAAGAGAAAACTGAACCCATGTACGCTATCGTCAACATCCAAGGCAGCCAATTCAAGGTTGAAGAGGGTCAAGAAATCTTTGTCAATCGAATGACAGAGGAAGAAGGCTCCACCGTTGAATTGAGCGAGGTCCTGCTCGTGGACAACGAGGGAAATGTGAGAGTCGGCACCCCATTCGTGGAGGGAGCCCTTGTCACAGCCACCGTTCTTGACCACCTCCAAGATGACAAGATCATCGTTTTCAAAAAGAAACGTCGCAAAGGCTACCGGGTCAAGAATGGCCACCGCCAAGCGCTTTCTAAAATCCAAATCGCGGGGATTTCCGCTTAACATCTTTTCACCCCTCCAATTTTTTTATCATGGCTCACAAAAAAGGTGCAGGTAGTTCCCGCAACGGACGCGAATCAGCCAGCAAAAGACTGGGTGTAAAGATCTTCGGTGGTCAGGACGTCCTTGCTGGAAACATCATCGTTCGCCAGCGCGGCACTCGCTTCCGCGCAGGCAAGAATGTCGGTATCGGCAAAGACCACACACTGTATGCCCTCACGGAAGGAAAAGTGAAATTCGTCGAGCGCACATTCAATGCCAAGACCCGGAAAGTGGTCCACGTTGAGTTGCCACAGGAATAGCATTTCCTCGCAATCATATTTTTTTACAATTGCGCCTATTCTATCCAGAATAGGCGCTTTTTGGTTTGGCGAAATCTCAGAAGCCCCAGGCCAGCATCCAGTACCGCAAAAATCCGGCGTCAAGTTGTGAGTCCTCTCAAAACTCCCTAACTTCTCTCCGCAATTTGCGAATGTTTGTCCACCGACAGTTGTTTTCCGACTATGCGATTCCTCCTGATCTCTGCCTTCCTCCTTTGCCAAGGAGCATTGATGGCCCAAGCCGCTTGGATCTCCACAGACACACCTGGCTGGTATCATGCCACCTCCGAGGAAGTAACCACCCCTGCGCAGGCGCTTCAGCAAGCGCATCAAGTCTGGGGCCTCTCTGCCGACCATGAGTGGGAATTATTGGCCACCAAAACAGATGAACAAGGGTTTTTACACCAAGAATACCAGTTGCTGCTGCATGGGTTGGCTGTGGACTGGGCGCGTGTCAAATTCCACTGGCAGGCAGGGAAGTTATTGCATATCAATGCCTTCGTTCCGGAAATTCGCGAGCCGATGACTCCGGCGGCAATTTCTCCCGCACAAGCAATTGCCGCCGCTCGCGCGCACGTAGGCGCAGATCGTTACTATTGGGAGGAACCAGAGATGGAGCTCATGCGCCAGGAGATTACAGGCGACCCCCTGGCGACCTATGCCCCTCAACCAGAATTGGTATGGGCAGACACGGACTTTGATTGGAAAAGCGCCGACTATCGCCTGGCTTGGAAAATGGAGATATTCGCCTTAGAACCTCTCAATTGCCAGCTTGTGTATGTGGATGCCAACACGGGAGCCATTCTCAAAAGCCTCTCTCAGACCCAGCACGAAAACGTTCCGGGAACTGCTGTGACACGCTATCGAGGTACACAACCCATCGTGTCAGATTCGGTGAATGCAGCAGAATTTCGACTCCGAGAGTTCACCCGCGCCAGCCAAGGAATTGTGACGCTGGACCTCAACAATGGTCTGAACCTCACCCAAGCCGTGGATTTTGTGAGCTTCGGCAAAGATTGGGACCTGACCAATGCTGATTGGGACGAAGTCTCGGCAGATGTGCATTGGGGGAGCGAACAAGCGTATGACATATTTGCGAGCCGCTACGGCTTCGATAGTTTCAATGGCGCAGGGGGCCAGATTCGGAGTTATGTCCATTATGGACCCAAAAGTTACGCGAATGCATTTTGGAATGTGGACCATGCAGGCTACGGTGACGATGGCGGGACTCCCCACGTGGGCGTGGACATTGTAGGGCATGAAGTGACCCACGGCGTCGTCCGTAATACTGCCAACCTCATCTACATCGACGAATCGGCAGCGCTCAACGAGGGATTTGCAGACATATTTGGCAATACCATCGAGGCACTCACCGACCCGAGCACAGCGAGTTGGGATGTAGGCGAAGATGCGGCCGTGTTTCGCAGCTTGTCCGATCCGCGTTCCATACCTTATCCCCTCACAGGTCAGGGCCACCCCGATACGTATCGTGGACCGGGCTGGTACACAGGTCCGGGAGACAATGGAGGAGCACACTGCAACGCCACGGTGTTCGGCCATTGGTTTTACCTCGTGGCGGAAGGCGGCAGCGGAACCAATGGAATTGGAAATCCTTATCTAGTTCAAGGCATTGGAGTAGAAGAAGCCGGTAGGATTGCTTGGCGAATCCTGGAGACTTACCTCAGCCCTACCTCTCAGTTTAGCGATGCGCGCATGGCTGCGATCCTTTCTGCGGAAGACCTCTTTGGACGCTGCTCTCCCCAGTGGCAATCGGTGGTCAATGCTTGGTATGCGGTAGGGTTGGGCAGTCCCGTTCGTGACAATGATTTGGGGATGATCGCAGTGGAAGTGCCCAAGGATTGCGCCGTAACGAATGCAACCCCCGTGATCGCCTACTTGCAAAACTTTGGCTGTAGCACCACAGCGCCGAATTCATTTCAGGTGATTTATACCCTCAAGAATCCCCTCACCGTGGGATTAGAGGTTCTCAATTTACCCAATGGCATGGCTCCTGGAGAGGTGAAACCCATCACGTTCGGCCAAACACTCAACCTTTCTTCGCCAAGAGACTACGAAATCACGGCCACGGGGGCTTTTCCGGGGGATCCGTTTGCTGGTAACAATGAATCGCCCGCTACCTTCGTCCAGGTTCGCAGTGGTGTGCAAGAAGTGCACGGGCTCAACAATCCATTTGCGAAGGACACTGTGGCATTCACGCAAAAGAGCCAATCTGCCGCCCGTCTGCAAGCAGGAGTCGGCACGCAAAGCAGCGTAGGCATCCTCATGGAAGGCGGCAATGGCTTAGCCTATCGGCTGGTGACCTCCTACCCGATGTGGGGCGGACCGCCCGTCGATATGTTTGATTTCAATCCTGAATTTACAGGTAAGTCCTGCTTTTGCGTGACAGATGGAGAGCCGCGCATTTTGTCATTCGAGCGTCGGCAGACGTTTTCAACGGCGCTCAAGACCCGCTTTGTAAATGAGTTTCCGACCCTGGATGGCGACTCCATCATGTCCAAGCAAGGAAGCATATTGCGTGTGACGGCTGACGGGGAGGAGCTGGCACGATACTATCCCAGCACCCCCAATCAAGATACCTGGTCTTTGGAGCAACTGGACTTGGGCCCCTACGCAGGATCGCCTTTCCAACTGTGCTTTGAGGGTAAAATGATCTGGAGCAGAGCACTGGATCCCACAGGCGTAGGAGACCGCATTTTTCTGGACAATATCACCTTCAGCCGCATCGCCACCTCGATCGATCCTTCTGCTAACCACATGCAAGCCGAGGTCAGAATGGGTGGAGATCCTGCATTTGATCTGCTTCACCTCAACCTACCCAGTAGTGGAGGATGGGTCACGGTAACGGTGATGGACCTTCAGGGCAAAGTATGGCAATCAGCATCGAAGTGGGTCAATTCCGGGGCAAACGATTTACCATTAGAGCGAGAGTCGCTGCCTTCTGCGGTGTATGTGCTTCGCGTGGAAGTGATGGGAGAGGTTCAGCACCTGCGCTGGATGCTGAGGTAGGATCAAGAGAGTTTTGAGCTTCCGGACTTATGCTATCGGGACTTTTTCCGCTTTCGCTGAAAAAGTTCTCCCACGCGGTCAAAGTCCTTTTTATAGAAAATTCCCAATCCAGTCTGATTGGTGTTGCTATTGGCTTGGGCGTCGAGAGATTCCCGTGTAAATACCTCCAAGACCAGTTCACTGGGCCGCGAGGCGGTGACGCGGGGTTGTCCCGGTGGTGGCAGAAGCTTGATTTGCACACTCACATTGCCGATGGTGAGGTGAGCTCGGTCGTCGATCAAGGTGCCATCGCGCTCAATGACGACCCGGTCATTGAACAGCGAAGCGGAGAGCAACAGGTTCACATCCTGAAAGTTATTCGTTCCAACGCCCACATTGAGGTTGTCACCTACGGCTTGACCCAGCCAGTAGTTGAGCTGGTTAGAAATCATCTCCGACACGCTAGTGGTGACACCCGTGCTGGCCGCATCGGCTCCGAAGAAGCCGCCCACTGGTGCAAATCGGTTGAAGACCATCAGCGAAAATACCTGCTTGTTCAGCTCTTGCTCATCATACTGAATGGATTTGAGGTAGCTGGCAATCTGCGACGCATCGCCTTCGGTGAGATTGGGCAGCTCAATAGAGAGTGCCAAGGCGGGAGACATCAGAGAGCCAGACATGCCCATGTTCACATTGACAGGCGTGCGAATACTTTGTTCTTCTTGCAAAAGCTGCGAAATATCGGCGGAGAGGGGATAATATGCCTCGAGATTCACTTGGGCGTCATAAGGATCGCCACTCCAGACAATGTTCCCTCCGGGCTTGACAAGAAATTTTTTGTTGAGAATATTCTGCGCTGTGAAGAGATAATTCCCTTCGGTGATTTCGTAGTCACCAAACATCGTGAACTCCCCCGCCTCATTGATGAACATGCTGAGATTGCCCACGCCTTTGCCGCGAATGATGTCGCCCACACGCTCGTCGAAGATGAGATCGACCTCAAGATCTGGCGTAAGGGCCATGTTGAGATTGATTTCAAAGTCCTGCAATCCGGTGGAGTAAGCGGTTTCTTCGCGAGATTCTCCCGAAAAATGAATAAAATCTGGCCTTCCTTCAATACTTTCGTCCTCCAGCGGAATTTTCAGAAACGATCCTCTCCCGGAAGTTGCGAACACATCCAGCTTGAGTTTTTCGAGGTCACCCGTGACGCTTCCCAAGCCGTCTTTGAGCACGAGGCGTCCGTAAAAAAGCTCATTGTCCCCTTTTTTGGTGTTCATCAAGAGAAAATTCCGCACTTCCTCCAGCTGTAAGTCAAAGCGAAAGTCGGAGAATCCCTGATGATAAATAAAGCCGTAGAGTTGTGCGTAATTTCTGTGCTGATCGTAGAGACGAATTCGCGGAAACTGAATGCGATCATTGTCGAAGGTAATGCTACCGTCGAAAACATATTTGGTCTTGAAATATTCGATGCCAAATCCCGCGTCGGTGAAGTGACCAGTGCCGCGAATGACTGGCTTGGAGGCCGATCCAGTGATGGAAAATTGGTCCAAATCTACTTTTCCTTGTAGTTCATAGAGTTGTGCCTTCACGAAAGGGTAGAGGTAATCAAAAGGAAAACTATTTTCTGTGGTCAAATTGAGGTGAATGGGAGCCACACTATCAGCGAGATCATAATAGCCCAGTAAGTGCAGAGTCGTGTCTTGTCCATCCCAAAGCGAAGCGTCGAGTTGTAGCTGATTGGATGAGGATTGCCAGTGTGCTTGGGTAAAAATGTCTCCGTAGGGGAATTCGTCTAGCTCAAATTGATCAATGCGGCTGACCATTGAGATACAAGGGTCATTGTAAAACTGCTGCATTTTTACCTCCAGATTGAACATGCCTTCGGGCGCATAGCTGATCGTGGTAAAATCACTCAGCAACGACAAGGGAAACTGCCCGACAGATAAGGTAAGGGCATCTTGAGGGTTTTGAGAAATGAGCCCATCAAGCCGGAAGTAGGTCGCTTCTGATTGGAGTAGCAAATTTCTGATATCGATGACGCCCTTGTTCAAAATGATGGCATTGTCAGGCATCAAGATCAAGGAGTCGCTGTTGAAAACGAGGAGGGACCTGTCGGAGTCAAATTCTGTGCGAATGCTTCCATTGGGCAAAAAATAAGTGGTGCCCAAGACCGTGAGTAGGCTGTTTTGTTCCTCTTGGCGGACCCGCAGGGTGCTGTTGAATCGGTCGTCGATGCCATCGACTTCGAAAGAAATTCTTTCCAAGTATCGATCTTCTGCCAGGTTGAGTCGATCAATGGAAAGCCCAGCGAGAAGCCCCATTTGGTTGTCGGAAGCGGCCTTGTACACCTCAATTTCAGAGCTTACTTGATCCGCCCGAATGTCTCCATACGTTACCCATTTGCTCGCGAAAAGTAGCTTGACATTTTCGTACATGCCAAAGAAAAATTCAACGCTCATCTGCGCAGAGTCGGCTAAGACCAGAGGAATCTCCATGAATTCAAGCAGGGGATTCAATTCTGGCTGCGAGATCACCAACAGACTGCCTTCCACCATGGCAAGCGTGTCTACGGTTTTTTGTGCGTAGTAATCGTTGATAAGGCTGTCATTATTTGAAAAATACAACTGGCTCTCCGCTGCCAGCATCGTCACAAGATTTCCGACCTGTTTCAAGGAAAAATTTCCTCGCAGGTTGGCATTTGCCAAAGGACTCGCGAGTTCAAAAACTTTTTCTCCCTCCCTGTTGCGCGACACATCTAGGGCTGCGCGGTATAGATTGAAAGGATCAAGGTCTGGTCTGATCAGAGAAAATTCCCCCAAGACTACCTTTCCAGCTATTTGCTCCAGCGAGTCTCCTTCAAAATCAGCTGAGAGCCGGGTAGAAAGCCTGATAGACTCATCCCACAGCCCATATCGTTGCAAATCAAGATTGAACACCCGCCCCTGAACGACATAAGCTGCGGGGGATTTTCCATAATCTAAGTCCACGGTCAGATCGACCTCCGCCCCTTTGTCCAAACCTGATGCAGTGCCCACGATGCGCTGATTGACAATGTCGACCACCGCGTGGAGGGAATCGACCTCTCTTCCCCACAAATCGGAATTCCACATTTCCAGGTCCAGGTCCGTTGTTAGGGTGCGGATATCTAAGCCATGCCCGTCCAGCTTGGCGCTGAGATTGAGTTGCCGGCTGTCCAGAACCTGCCGAAATCCTAGCGCATTGGGGTTGAGCCCTTCGGCCTGCAACAACCCCTGGTAGGTGAATTCTTGTGCCCGCGGCGGTAGCGTCAAGTGAATGTCTCCAGCCAGGGTCCCAGCAGATGACTTGGTACGAAACGCCACTTGGAAATCTTTATAATGTCCCTGAAAAGAGCCCCGCAGCGAACGCAGTACCACGGAGTCCAGCGTTGGCGGCAGGCCGCCGTCTCGCAAAAATGCACGCAAATCCGACATGCCGACCTGGCTCTCTTCAATGATGAGATCAAGGTCGGTGCGGTCATAATCCAGGAGGTTATTGATCCGAAACCGCGTTTGGAGCGAGGTTTTTTGCCCGATCCGAAAGGTGATTCCCGGGCTGTAGAGGTCATCCAATGTACCTTGGGTTGTTCCATCAAAGGAGATCATGCCTTCGAAGGGCAAGCTCGTAACAAGGAATTTCTCGATGGTGCTGCTGTGCAACTGCGAATTTGTCCAGTCGGCCTCCAGGTAGCGATGAAGCAGGTCGCCTTCCAACACTTCCATCAACTCTGTGTGCGGGAAGTGAAAGTCCACCTGCAAAAACGTGAGCCCTTCCCGAAATGTCAGACCCCGCAGGTCCACAAAAGGCACCACCTCGCGCCAACCTCGGGGGTCGCGCTCGTGTGTCGTGTCTGCGACCACCTTCATGGATAGGTCTTCGAGGGCTAGGCCACTGAGAGATTCTATCACTGAAAGATGAGTAATGTCTCCTACGAAGCGCCTGCCTGGGCCAAGTGAGAAGGACGTAACCACTGAAATGGAGTCGAAATACATTTCCGTGGCATGGAGCATCTCGCCACGGAGGCTGTCTGGCGGAAGTCGCAGCGAATCTACGTAGCTCACAAAGCTGTTCGATATCCGCAGATCATCGATGTCCAGGTGAATTGGTCGCTTGAGGGGCTTAGAATTGGGATTAGAAGGTCCGAGCCATTCGGTGAGATTGAGATTCCCCTGGCTGTTTCGATACACCGGGAGTCGTAGTCCGTCGATGCTCACCGCTTCTATGTGAAGGGTGTGAGAAGGCTGGTCATTGAGTAAATATTTCCAAAGCCCAAAGTTTAGCAAGCTGATTTTGAGGCTATTGACTTCACCAATCAACGCCCCTTCTAAGGTGGAAATTTTTACACCTCTCAATTCAGCACTGATGGGCAGGGCCAGGTCCACTCGGCCGATCTCAATTTCTGCATCCAGGGCATTTCCGATCATTGCTTGGCTCTGGAGCACCAGCCAGGTCTGGACACGAGGATAGCGAACCAGCCACACCGCCAGGACACCCAGCAATACCACACCGCCCAGCAATGCAAGGAAGAGTTTTCGGAAAAGGTATTTTTTCGGTGCTCTCAAAGAAGTTGATACGGTTGGGAAGCGGGTGACTCGGGCATGTACGCAAATTGCAAACGGCAGGCCGAATTCCTTATTGAATGCGGCTCATTTGTGGGGTTTTCTGTATTTTTGAAGGGAAAATCATGTTGAATCATTTACACTTCGATTTAGACGCTCCGCGCTATGCCCACGCTACTTGCCATCGAATCTTCCTGTGATGAAACTTCCGCGGCAGTGTTGGTGGAGGGGCAAGTAGCCAGCAACATCATTAGTTCACAACTTGCCCATCGCGAATATGGTGGGGTCGTGCCGGAATTGGCTTCGCGGCTGCATCAGCAGCACATTGTTCGCGTGGTGAAAGAGGCGCTTGATCAGGCCAGTCTCAGCGTCCATGACATCGACGCGATCGCCTACACCCGTGGTCCGGGCTTGCTGGGGGCCTTGCTGGTGGGGACTTCCTTCGCCAAAGGCATGGCATTGGCCTTGGACATTCCGCTGATTGAAGTGAATCACATGCAGGCCCACGTGCTGGCAAATTTCCTTTCTCCTCATCCTCCTGAATTTCCGCTGCTCTGCCTCACCGTGAGCGGAGGACACACACAGCTGGTGTTGGTCAAAGACCACCTCGACATGGAGCTCCTCGGCGAGTCCATCGACGATGCGGCGGGGGAAGCCTTCGACAAAGCGGCCAAGCTCCTTGGGCTGCCATATCCCGGTGGACCCGAAGTCGATCGCCTCGCGCAACAAGGCAATTCGGCAGCTTTCACGTTTTCTACGCCTTCGGTCGATCGATTTTCCTTTTCTTTCAGCGGATTGAAAACTTCGTTGCTCTACTTGGTACGCGCAGGGATACGCGAAAATCCCTCCTTCCTAGATCAGCATTTGGCCGATGTCTGCGCGGCATATCAAGCCAAGATCGTGGATGTTTTACTGATGAAATTGGCTGACGCGGCACAATTCACGGGCGTGAAGCACGTGGCGATTGCAGGCGGCGTGTCTGCCAATTCGGAGCTGAGAAGGCGATTTGAACAAATGGGTGCGGAAAAAGGGCTGTTCACTCACCTTCCACCATTTGCCTACTGCACCGACAATGCAGCCATGATCGGCATCGCGGGTCACTATCGATTTCTCGCGGGCCAGCTTGGCGATTTGGAGGCCGTGCCATTTATCCGAGGCTTCGATAAATGAAACACGCAAACCTCAAGCAAACCTCACTCAAGGATGTGACTGAGAGCCATTGTCGTGTTCGCGCATGAGTTCTCGACCATCTTTCCACACGCTGATGCGACCGTAATTGCCCTTGGACAACATCATCACGAAGATCGAAGGTGTGGCTCGCTCCTCTTCCTTCACCCGGCTCGATACGTCGATGCGCAGGCCCTGCGACGTCCAGTACATGCGGTCTAGCACCAGCTCAAGATGAGCTGAGGAGGAGGGAATCGCAAGCGCAAAGGTTTTTTCAAGATCGCTGGTCGTGGGGCCCCATTGTTCCTGAATCCTCCGGCCCCACATCGGTCGGAAGCTTTGGGCCCACGACACGGAGTCTTCTATGAGCCGATAATGGAGGGGAGAGATGACCTGTCCAGGTTGAAAAAATAAGTCATGAAGCAGGGCATAATCCGGGATCCAAATCGCTGTACCAGCTACTTCCTCGCTCAATTCCTGAAGCAGAGATTGTCGTAAGCGAAAAGAGTGCTCCAACTCGCGCTGGGTGTAAGCGACCGGAAACCAGAATTCGGCTTGGGGCGCTGAATAGGGAGATTCGCCTGCTCTCCAGGGGCCTCGCTGGCTTTCTTGAATGGCAAAATGGAGGTTCGTGGTGCCAATTTGGCGCATCTTCTCGGGGATTTCAATCAGGAAAATCGACGTGGAAATCACTGGGGAAGATGGGCGCAGGGTCTGGGTAGTGGCTTCATATTCGATGAGGAGCGTGGCGTCGCTGCCTGAAAAAGTTGCCTTTTGAGGAAAAAAACGCCACTTTACTGAGTCGTGACGGATGACTGCCAAAACGAGGTGTTTGTGAAAGTCGATGCTCTCCACAAAGGCTGTGGGGCAGAGAAACATCTCCTCAAGTTGAGTGGGATTGAGGATTTGCCAGCCAAATACATCTTCAGGAAGCCAAGGATCCCATTGTGGATGACTGCTAAATTCAACGGAATCCGCCTGGGGATTCCATCTCAGGCCATATTCGCAGGTATGACAGGCCGATATCGGTAGAGAACGGTCGGCGAGAAGAGAAACCGGGAAGAAAAATAGCAGAGCAAAGGCAATTCTCATTCAGGAATATCTACGTATAGTAAATTGCGAAAGATCAGAATATTTACGGGCGATTTTTATAGATTTGCTCAAATGCGAAGTTTTTGAGGATCAACCCAACCATTTGCGGGGCGAACTGCGTGTATGGCGAAAAAGGAACCTTCTTCCACTTCCAATTCTCATCACGATGAAAAAAGCATTATTTCTTCCCCTTTTGGCACTGCTGCTCCTGCCGCTCTGGAGCCATGCCCAGTCACCCATCACGATTTCGGGTCATGTGAATGCCAGTACTGGCGGCGGACTTTCAGGCACCGGTGTGGCGATTTTTTACCCCGGTCCTTCAGGGATTTCATTGTTAGACAGCGCCTTTACCAATGCTAATGGATACTACATCTTTCCAAGTGTACAGGTAGGGGTCAACCAGGGTTTGATCATGATAGCGGTGAACTGCGGGAGTTACACTTTTTTCGATAGCCTCGTGTTCAATCCTACCACCACTACGATCACGCATGATGTTACTTGTCAGGGATCATCATGTGATGCGACTTTTTCGGCGCTTCCAGTCATCAACTCAACAGATGTGACTTTCACAGCACCCGTCGCAGCGGATCCTAATGCGACATATTTGTGGATATTTGGTGATGGAACTACTGGCTCAGGTCAGCAGGTCACACATAGTTATCCCGGATCTGGCTCCTACATTGCCTGTCTGGAAGTTACTTCCTTTTCCTGCACTGACACGTATTGTTCGCCAGTACTTCCCGGACCAGGGTCCAATTGTCCAGTGGATATTTTCCCGTCTCAGATTCCTAATACCCTGCAGGTGTCCTTTTTTGTCGATACCACGTTTTTGAATCCCAATACGATTTATAGTTGGGATTTTGGCGATGGAAACAGCGCGGGAGGCGTGTGGGGCCTTCACACCTACAGCGCACCGGGAAACTATTTGGTGTGCCTTTCGGTCGCGGATTCAATGGGCAATTGCTTCAACACTTTTTGTAAGTGGGTCACAGTACTTCCACTCGCCGTTCCTCAGTGCCAAGCTGATTTTACATACCAAATTTCTCCTAGCGGGTTGGTATCGTTCATGAGCCAGGCCACCCCTGCTGGAAACTATCAGTATGGCTGGGACTTTGGAAATGGGGTGTCCGCTTCCGGAATGAACACTAGTATTCAGTATTCTGCTGCGGGGTCTTATGTCGTTTGCCATACCATTTCAGGCCCAGGATGCGCCGATACCGTGTGCCAGACAATTGTGATACCAGGCTTCCCCCCTTCCAATTGCGTGGCGAGCTTCAGTACACAAGATTTGGGTTTTGGAACGTACTTGTTCACCGTGGACAGCGCCCAGAGTGTTGGGACTTATTCGTTCAGTGTTTCAGGGGTTGCTATTCAAGGAGATACGAGTGCGATCTATCAATTTTCTGCTCCAGGTACCTATCTGGTTTGCTTGACCTATGCCGACACAGTAAGCGGGTGTTTGGTGCAGTGGTGTGATTCCGTGCAGGTGCAAGTGCCTCCTGTAGGTGTTTGTGAGGCTGCTTTTTCCTACTCACTCACCGCGAATGGCTACCAATTTACCGACTCCTCCAGCAGCACAAACAGCCCGATCGTGAGCTGGGAATGGTCCGTAGGAACTACACCCATATCGACTACTGTGGTGAGTAGTGATCAAAATCCCCTGCTCACCTTCAACGTCGCAGGTCCCTGGTTCGTTTGCCTCACCATCGAAGATTCACTGGGATGCACCAATACCTTTTGCGAGACCATTTATCCGTTGAATCTCCCCAATACTTTTTCTGTCTCAGGGGTCGTGGTCACCGACAGCGTCATTGGCACGCAGAGCCTGGTGTATCTGATTGAGCATGATCCGCTGGGCAACACCCTGACAGCGATTGATTCGCAGTTGACTTTTGGTGGATGGTTCCATTTTACCAGCGTGCAGCCTGGCAGCTACCTCCTCAAAGCGACCCTTCTACCCGGGTCTCCACTCTATGCGAACTACCTTCCGACCTACTTGGGTGACGTGCTCATTTGGTCGCAGGCAACAGCCACGGTGGTGACCAATCAGTCAGTTGGGAATCAATTCATTTCTTTGGTGCAGGGCGTCAATCCTGGCGGACCGGGATTCATTGGGGGATTGATAGCGCAGGGAGCCAACAAAAACGGAGATCCTCTTCCGAATGTATCGGTGCTATTGCTCAACTCGGATCAAGAGCCCTTGGCGCACACGATTACGGATGAAGATGGAGAATATGAATTCACCAATCTTGCATACGGTACCTATTTGGTCCATGTGGAGATAGCTGGGAAGGTATCGGAATTTTGGACTGTGACCATCGACGCCGCGCAACCGAGCTTTGTTCTGGCCGACTTTGATGTACATTCGACCTATGTGGAAGCTGTGGGATCAAGTGTGGGAATCGATTCGGGCCTGGCACCTGAGACAGTCATCGCCTATCCAAATCCCACCACTGGAGCGTTGACCATCGAGCTCGATTTGGGAACTTGGACTCAGGCTGCTCATTTACGCCTTTCCCTGTTCAATGGAATGGGTGCGGAACTTCGTAGTCAGGAAGTCAACTCTGCAACGGATCGGCTGGAATGGAACTTAAGCGAGCTTCCGGCTGGTGTCTATCTCCTCCATGCCAGCAGCCAGCGAGGTACCCTCACCCAACGCATCGTCAAGCAGTGAGACAACGAAGCCATACTTCTCTTGTAATTTGGTGAATAATGACCTCTCCGCCTTTTGGCGGAGAGGGTTTTTGCTACCTGACCCCCACAATGGAACCAGATTCTCAACTCATACACGATTGCCTCCAACAGGACCGAAAGGCGCAGGCGCGACTGTATCGGGAGTGCTTTGGGTTATTGATGGGGATCTGCCAGCGGTATTATCGAAATCACGAAGAAGCAGTGGCGGCGTTAAATCTGGGATTTCTCAAAATTCTCAACAACCTGCGTAAAAAGCGACCAGAAGTCCCTTTTCAAGCTTGGATTTGTAGAATCATGATCAACACCATCATTGATGACCTGCGCAAGAGCCGGAACTATCGGGCACAGATGACCACGACAGACTGGACCACGACACAGGAGCAAATTGGACCTGAAGCATTGAGTGAGGTAGAGCAACATCTGGATGTGGAGGGGGTGAGAGAAATTCTGTATCGCTTGCCACCTGCTACCCGCGAGGTGTTCAACCTCTTTGCGATCGATGGATACAGCCATGCCGAGATTGCAGCGCTGCTTGGGATCTCAGTTGGGACTTCCAAGTGGCATGTATCGGCTGCCAGAAAACAATTGATTCGATGGATCAAGGACCATCGCCCCGATTTGGTGCCACATCGCACCGACAACGAATGAGTATGAAACCATGAGTGATCGACATCCACTAGACGATTTTCTGCAATCTAAGCTGGCCGAAGAGCAGATTCCTTTTCAAGAAAGGTATTGGGAGGCGGCTAGCCTGTTGCTGGATCAACAGCGCAAGCGCCGGAAGGTATTGCTTTGGATATGGTGCGGACTCGGGGTAGGGCTGGGCATGGGTGCGATGTGGGGAATCTTCATTCACGGGAGCGCGACTCCGCAGAAGTCCGCCTTGGCTACAGCCGTGGTCATAGAGCAGACTTCACCTCGGGAGCCAGACAGTTGTCTTGTTTCGGAGTTGAAGCACGACACGAGCCGCTTCATTGCGTCGAGTCTCCAGTCGTCTGCAGAGAAGATCACCGAGCGTGATGCAAGAAGAGAGACAAAGAGAGAATCGAGAAGAGATTCGGCTCACCAGGCTGGGGGAGAGGCTGACAATTCCTCTCGGCACGCTTCAGATCGTGATCCTGCATCGATGATGGACGTCAGGTTTTCTTCTGCGGCCCTTTATGACCAGCTTTCTAAGTCCAGCGAGACCCTCCCGGCCGCTTGGGAACGGGAAATGAGTTTGCAAGCGATCCGGCACCGGAAAGCGGTGCTCCAACTTGGTGGTTGGGGGGCGCTTCCTCCACCTGTGGCAGGTGAATGGCGGCAGCATCGCCATACGTGGGGAATGATGTTGGGAGGGCAATTGGCCCCTGCTTGGCAAGGGCCGTCCGCCATGCAAGCCTCTGCCACCCCCTTGATTGGAGTATTTGGGACTTGGGCCCTTCGGCCCGGCCTTCGACTCGAAGGGGGCCTTCTCTATCAGGGTCGAACGGCGCTCCAGCGTGACAGCACATTTACCTCCGTCAGTTTTGGTTTTGGTAGGGAAGAATCTTCCATTACCCTCGCCAGCCAGTCGCTGCATTTTCTCAGTTTCCCCTTCGGCTTACACGCCCGGCTCGCGAGCCGCCACAGCCTCAGTGCAGGCATAGAGCTCTCGTGGTTGGGGGGGATTTACACACGTGTCAGCAGTACATCCACAAGCGGCAACCAGCCAGCGGAGAGCTACTCTTGGAACTATCCACAAGGCTACCGCCGTTGGGATGTGGCGCTTCAAGCAGGCTATTTCTACTCCTTGGGGCAAGGACTGCGTGTTGGGACAGTGGTCAGTTATGGAATTCGGGATTTGACCGACAACACCTATTTCACGCAAGGGCTTGTGGATCGACAAGCACATGGGCGGATCATACTTCTCCAGTCATTGGGAAGGCAGTAGCCCAGAGGGATCGTGCAGTGGCAGATCACAGGACATTGGCACTGCCATTGAGCAAAAAAAACAGTTGAGAAAATGGCAAAAAAATGGATTATTTACAGTCTTCTGGCCTTCAGTGCCTGCACCGAGCAACCGTTACCAGAGGTCGAGATTGGCCAGCCAATTTTTTCCTTTGAAGGAGAGATGGCAGGCCAGGCAGTCAAGCTGGTCGCAGGCGAAGCCGGCGATTTCATGCACACGGGCTACGACCATTTGCCAGCGGGGCTGTGGGAATTTCGTGGATCGCTCGGCCCGGAAGGATGTCCCTCCTGCCCGGGTACCTTAAGCTTGTTCGTGCGTGACGATCAAGCACGATCGCCATCCGAGCGCCTTCTGGAAGGCGATGCACCCCAAGTGGGCGCATATTCCTTTTATGAAGTAAATACAACAGAGATTTTTGCGCAGGTTTCTTTCCAGTGGGAAAGCCAGGGCATGGCACCCAGCCACCTATTATGGGATTTGGGAGACGGGACGATCAGCGAAGCCAGTGCTCCCGTGCATGAATACAGAGATTCGACCTTACGCACGGTGGAAGTCTGCCTCACGGCCACTAACAGCGATGGATGCAGCAGTCAGGTATGCAACATCATCAATTTGAAAGACACCCTTTGTCAGGCAGCCTTTCAGTATGTCACGGACCCTGCCAGCCCCTATGTCTTGTTTTTTGATCAATCCAAGGGTGCCTTGCCCCTCAAATACACGTGGCGTTTTGGCGATGGCTACGAGGCCACGCTGGGCAATCCCGGATATTATTACGCGAGCCAGGGCCAGTATGAAGGTTGTCTTCACATCGAAGACCAAGCGGGCTGCGAAAGCGAAGTGTGCAAGGTCATCGCCAATGATCCTACGAAGTGCGAGGCAGGTTTTGGTGCCAAAGTGCGGCGGCTCAAACGCTCAGACCCTTTTCAATGGGGTGCTGTGACCCTGCAATGGCGAGATGAACAAGGAAAATTGTACCGATCAGATCTTCATGAGCAGCCCGCAGGTGCCTTGTTCTTAGTAAAGGAAGCCACTCGTTATCAGGCCAATGCACGAGGAGAAGCTACCTGGAAATTACGTGCAGAGATGGATCTCTCCCTGTACGATGAGTCAGGGAATTCGATTCGGCTGAAGGGCAGCGCCGTGCTTGCTGTGGGAATACCGCTGGAGTAACCTTTTAGAAAAAGGTCGGCTGTCGGTCTCAAGTGTTGGCTAACACGTACCAAAGCTCTTCATGAGCATTCGTTAGATAGGATGATTCATATATTTGGTCTAGGGAACATTTCAGTTTGGCAATCATTTATGAGGTTCGTATCTTGACCAAAAACGAAATCCTCCCCCGATATGCGACATTCCCTGGCACGTAGTTTCCCTTCCCATCTGTGCAGTTTTCTATGCCTTTTCGGAGCGAGCACCATGTCACTTCTGGCACAACCCGGTCTTGGATCCAAGATCTGGGAGGAGGCGAAGGCGCAGTTTTCCGCTCATGATCACTACGAAGTTGACTTTGTTTTAGAGCAAAACAGCCCTATCAGCCGCAACAAGCCTTTGAAAGGGCACATGATCTACAGTGCGGGCAAGTTTGTGGTGTCCATGCCGCAGACCACGTGGTACTTTAATGGCGACACCCTCTGGGAATACCAGCGCGAACCACGGGAGTGGATGGAGAGAAAGGGGCTTGACCCCGTTGCCTTGTATCCCGCTGAAATGCTACATGTGCTAACGCGGCAACCCCTATCGGTCCGACATTTTGGGAAAATGGAGCAAGCGGGCGTTTCTTGCGATAAACTCAAGCTCGACATGAGCGGTCGATCCCTTCCTTATGAGACGGCGTTTCTGTGGACCACCCCACAGCGGGAGGTGATGAAAGTGATTTTTCTGGACCAATGGCAGATCAGCACCACGGTTTTGCTGGAGCGCGTCAGCCGAATTCCTAAGCCATCGGAAGAGCAACTTCGAAAACCGCGCGAATCACGCTTTCGAGGGGCAGTACCCAAAGATTGAGATTCGTATGTTTGCAAGGTGAAATGGACCATGTACCTCTTCGTTGTTGCTGTAGCCCTACTGCGTTGTGGCTCGCCGACGCCCCCACCCGCGCTCGTAGCACCCCAATCAGTGCAGCAGCTCACTTCTCGGCTTTCCAGCGATCTCCCGCCCAGCCTGAGCGAAGAAACCCTGCTCGCCATGATTCCCACGGCCATGCGTGGATTTGAGATCAAGGAGAGAAAAGTCAGGAAAATGACCATCGACGGTCGCGACATACTTGAAGCACAACTGGTGGGCGTTCAGCCCGGCGGAAAATACATGGCCTGCCTGCTCACAGACTACGGCGCTGATTCCCTAAGCTACCTGTATCTATATCGTAGATATCTCCAGGAATCGCCAGCCGAGTCGTTCGCGGGCAGTCGATGGGCCCAGACTTGGGGCGGATTCGCGTGGTATTGGAGCGAATCGGGGAGCGAAATCTACTATTTGGAAGCCGGGCTGCTGGACCGATATCATCTTCGGCTTCGCAGCAATGTTCCGGATTCCTGGCCAGAAATGGAGCGGATGGCCACATCATTTCCTTGGGATAAGCTCCCACCTCGGTAGAATTCGAGGAGAATAGTACAAATGTGAAAAGAGAATAATCCTGAAATGATAGACAACCTAACACAGGATCCGATCGTTTTCGGATCGTTAATATGGTGTTTTATGCTATTTTATCTACTTTTGTCTCAGGAATAAAACTTCAATGAACTTCTCACTATGAGCTTACCATCGAGCACCTCGGATGTCTCCCTTTCCAGCATGAATTTCCAGTTAAGCGAAGAGCACCAAATGATCCGGGCCATGGCTCGCGAATTTGCTCAAAGCGAGTTGAAGCCCGGGGTGATTGATCGGGACGAAAAGCAATATTTTCCTCCTTCGCTTCTTCAGCGTATGGGAGAGCTGGGCTTGATGGGGATGATGGTGAGCGAAGAATACGGCGGCGGCGGCATGGACACTGTGGCCTATGCCCTAGCCATGGAAGAAATTTCGGCCTGGGATGCTTCTGCCGGTGTGATCATGTCGGTCAACAACTCGCTGGTGTGCTGGGGACTGGAGCATTTTGGTAATGAGGCACAGAAGCGCAAATATTTACCCGGACTGGCCTCAGGAGAGATCGTCGGCGCATTTTGTTTATCGGAGCCGGAGGCTGGCAGCGACGCTACTCGCCAAAAGACCACCGCAGAAGACAAGGGAGATCACTACCTGCTCAATGGCACAAAAAACTGGATCACCAATGCTGGCATCGCTAGTGTGTATCTGGTAATGGCACAGACCGACGCAGAAAAAGCGCACAAGGGAATCAATTGCTTGATCGTGGAGCGCGATATGCCAGGCTTTGAACTTGGCCCCAAGGAGCAGAAAATGGGGATTCGAGGTTCTGACACGCATTCGCTCAACTTCAATGACGTGATCGTGCCGAAGGAAAACCGCATTGGAGAAGATGGCTTTGGCTTCAAATTCGCGATGAGCACCCTCAACGGAGGCAGGATCGGTATTGCGGCGCAGGCGCTGGGAATTGCCGCTGGTTCACTCTCGCTTTCGCTGGCCTATGCCAAAATTCGCAAGGCTTTCGGCACAGAGATCATGAATCACCAGGCGATTCAATTCAAGCTGGCAGATATGGCCACGGAGATCGAGGCTGCGCGCTGGCTCATTCTCAAGTCTGCCCGCGAAAAAGACCTCGGTATGGATTACACCCAATCTGCTGCCATGGCCAAGCTATATGCTTCTCGCGTCGCTATGAAGTGTGCCGACGAGGCCATCCAAATTCACGGCGGCAATGGCTATGTGCGAGAATATCATGTGGAGCGCTTCTTGCGCGATGCCAAGATCACAGAGATCTACGAAGGAACCTCTGAGATTCAGCGGATTGTGATTGCACGCAGCCTGGTGAAAAGGCGTTAGGGCCAGATGCTACGCGCAACTGCTTAGGTGTGATTGCTGCGTTGAGATAAATAGTCGCGTTGGATCATTTCGTTTGGCTAAAGAAATTTCGTTATTTCAAAATGAAAAAGGCTTGGTTTGGCAGATCGCTGAACCAAGCCTCTTGTGTAAATAGGACGGTTCACAAAAATTTCCATCATTTCACTTTGTCCACGCTCAACTGGACCAACACAACATTTACAGATATGAAGACACTTAAGCTGAATCTTTGTCATTTTCGGCAACTTTTATTCGCCCTGATGATCTTGTTCCTCGCAGTTGGTTGCAAGTCGGAGCCGCCCGTGACCCCCGATGAAGCGTATTTTATTGAAGCCAAGGTCGATGGGGTACTGTTTCGCATCGTTGCGGAGCTACCAGGACTGGTGACAGCGCAGTGGAATTCGCTGGCTGACACGAGCTACATCAGCGCCGCAGCGGGCTTTCTGGATGCTTCGCAGGCGGATCGGAATTATCTTGGGGTGAATGTGATCGTCCCGCGCGACAGCCTCAAGCTCAATATCCCCTACGTCACAGGTCCGAGTAGCCTTCCCGATGCTGTGCAGAGTAATGCCACCTCTTTTGCTTACTTCGACGATCAAGGCACTTCCTACGTGTGCAATGGGTTGAGTGATCAGCTCGGACTGCCCTCCGATGGGGTGGTTCGGTTCACCGAAGTGACACCAGATCATCTTCGTGGCAATTTTTCAGGAAAATATTATCTCGACATGTCAGGATTCCCTCGAGTGATCACCGAGGGAAAATTTTTCGTCAAGCGGGTCGATTAATTCATGAATGCCCTCCAGTGCAGGGTTTGTTGCATTTTTTTGATCTCTGCGGTAAATTGAACATTTGTTGCATCTGGCGGCTTAGCTATTTGGGTTGACTGATTTTTTTTGCAGTTTTCCGAACCAACCACGCATAGACATGCGGAGAATCGACTTTGTGACCATTTCGACCCACCTTTATCCCCACGATGCTGATCTGGCAGTGCTCCGTGCGCAGCTGGAAGCAGAAGGCATTCCCTACGCGCTGGGCGATATTCACTCCGTGTCGATCGCACCCTTAGAATCGTTGGCATTAGGCGGTGTAAAGATCCGTATTCCAGCAAAATATGCTGATCGGGCTGCGGAAATCATGGCACAGATTCAAATTCCCGTGTACGTCCCACCAGAAGAAATCGACCCTGAAGAAGTCGCCTGGGTAGCAGAGCGATTGGCCCGCCAACGCCAGTACAATCAGCAATTTTTACGATGGGCGCCCGTGATTGGTGGAATTTTATTTCTTCTGGCTCTTTTGGGCGTTACTTTGCAAAAAATGATGTCACAACCCGCTTCTATTTCCCCCCCACACTACTCTATTTCTCCCATCCGATGAAACTCACGGAGCTGACACCTATGCTCGAAGTCAAGAACCTGAGCACTTCCCTTCAGTGGTATCAGGAAGTGCTTGGATTCTTTTTGCAAGATCATTTACCCGAATTGGGATGGGCGAGCCTCGTCAAAGACGACGTGCGCTTGATGCTCGTGACTCGCGTCACCCAAGAGAAGCACCCCGAGCATGTGTACACTGGCTCGTTTTATTTTTACACAGACGATGTCGATGGCTGGTGGGACTTTATCCAAGGCAAGGTCACGGTCGAATATCCCGTAGAAACATTTGCCTACGGTATGCGAGAATTCGCCATTCGGGACTGCAACGGGTACTTGCTGCTCTTTGGCACCTATGCTGCTGAGTAAAGCATATGCCTCAGTATAGATGATGCAATCGCTTATTTGAGCTTCCGACGCTTGACGAGGTAGTCGGTGAGCACCTTTTCGTAGGATTGCGCGACGTCCACCTCTACGAAGTCAATCGAAAACTCAAAGCAACGCTGCTTGAATTTTCGGCGAAAAGCTTCCATTTGCTCCCGATAAGCCTGGCGCACGTCTTGGGGCATGACCTCCACTTTTTCGCCTGTCTCCAAGTCTCGGAGAATGGTAGGGCGATTGGGAAAGTCAAACTGGTCTTCGGTCTTGCGATCCAAGAGGTGAAACACCAAAATTTCGTGTTTCTCGTGTCGCATGTGTTGAAGAGCCTGAAAGAGCGAATCGGCAGATTCTCCGGGGTGAAACAAATCGGTGATGAGCACCACCAAAGACCGACGATGAAATTTCAGTGCCACTTGGTGCAACACCTTGGCTGTCGCTGTTTTGTGTGTAAATCGCTCTTTGTCTGCGACGATTTTTTCCAATTCTTGGTACATCGGCACCAACCAAGAATAGCGCGATTTAGGCGGGGCATAGTACCTGATTTCATCGTCAAACAGGGTGAGGCCCGCCGCGTCTCGTTGCCCCATCATGAGATATTGCAATGCTGCTGCGAGGTAAGCCCCATATTCCAGCTTACTCACGCCCTGCTCGGGGTAGCGCATGGAGTCGCTCGTGTCCAGCACGACTTGGCAGCGGAGATTGGTCTCCTCTTCATATCGCTTCGAGAAAAGCTTGTCGGTCTTGCCATATACCTTCCAATCAATGTTTTTGAGGGATTCGCCGACATTGTAGGGTCTGTGCTCCGCAAATTCGACCGAAAATCCGTGGTAAGGGCTTTTGTGCATCCCCGTGATGAATCCCTCCACGATCAGTTTGGCTTTCACCTCAATGTTTTTGAGCTTAGAGACAACTACCGGGTCGAGATATTTGATGGAAGATCGGATCATGTGAGAAGGGCTGTAGGCTTGGCTCCTCAGATGGAGGAGACGATAAGACACTAGGTGGTGGATGAAAGGCGACCAAAGGAAGAAGCAAGATAGCGAATTGGTCAACACGAACGAAACGCGGAACACGCATTCCTGCGAAGTGATTTCCCAAAAAAGGAAAGGATTCTTTGAAGAGAAAGCCGAAGTCGGAACAAGCCCCATTTGCAGTATGCTGCATGAAGAAGGGCTGCCTGAGAATTTGGCAAATGACGGCGAAAGTGTGTATGCTCCATCGGCAAGGATGTAAAAATTCCTTACCTTTGGCCTGTCTGATAACTCCCCTCGAGAGAATATTTTCTTTATTCACCTGATACCCATTCTGGTATGAACGTTACTACGAACCGCAAATTTCGCCCTGGTGTGCTTCACAGCGATGAAGTGACTGAGCTGTTTAATTTTGCCAACGAACACAACTTTGCTCTCCCTGCCGTCAACGTTGTCGGTACCAATACTGTGAACGCCGCCCTCGAAGCTGCCAAGCAGGTCAACTCTCCCATCATTATTCAGTTTTCAAATGGAGGAGCCGCCTTCTATGCAGGCAAAGGTCTCGCCAATGAAAACGAAAAGGCCGCCATCACAGGCGCCGTATCTGCGGCCCACCACATCCACATGCTGGCTGAGGCATACGGAGTCACGGTCATTCTACACACCGACCACGCAGCGCGCAAGTTGTTGCCTTGGGTATCTGGTATGCTCGACTGGGGCGAAAAATACTATGAGCAATATGGCCGTCCGCTGTATAGCTCCCACATGCTCGATCTCTCCGAAGAGTCGATTGAGGAAAACATGGACACCTCGGTTGCTTTTTTTGAACGAATGAATGCCATCGGGATGACCATCGAAATCGAATTGGGAGTAACCGGTGGTGAAGAAGACGGCGTGGACAACTCCGATGTGGACAGCTCGCGCCTCTACACACAGCCCGAGGAAGTGGCCTATTCCTACGAGCGCCTTAGAAGCATCAGCGATCGCTTCACGGTGGCCGCAGCCTTCGGCAATGTTCATGGTGTGTACAAGCCTGGCAACGTGCAGCTTCGTCCCATCATCCTGAAAAACTCTCAGGAATTCGTTAAAAATAAATTCGGTACGGCTGACAATCCGATCAACTTCGTCTTCCACGGTGGCTCTGGCTCTTCTCGCGAAGAGATCCGCGAAGCCATTGAGTACGGCGCAGTGAAGATGAACATTGACACCGACACCCAGTGGGCTTATTGGGAAGGCATTCGCGCCTACGAAGCCAAAAACCGTGGCTACCTCCAAGCCCAAATTGGCAATCCCGACGGACCCGATAAGCCAAACAAGAAATTCTACGATCCGCGCGTATGGCTCCGCGAAGGCGAAAAGACCCTCGTCAAGCGCCTCGCACTGGCATTCGAAGACCTCAATGCCCTGGACGTTCACCAGCGTTAATCTGCCCGACGTTCCATTTGGCGGAAGTAAAAAAAAGGCTGCTCCATACAAGGGGCAGCCTTTTTTTTGTGAAAGCAGAAAGAGGGCACAACCTTTTTTTCTGCGGAATTAATCTTGTTTATTCTGTCAAGATCATCCGCTTTGATTGCACTTCTGCACCATTTACAGCAAGGGTGTACACATACATGCCGGCACTCAGCTCACTGGCTTGTATAATGATTTTTCCAGCACCCATTTCAGATATAGGATAACTGCGGATGAGTTTGCCTTGCAAGTCGAAGATATATACAGAAGCTTGCTTGACTTCTTGCGGCAAGAAATATCGAATTTCGGTCTGTGTGCGGAAAGGATTGGGGACATTTTGTTCCAGATTAATATCCTCCAGCATGCTACCAAAATTACGATCGCTCCCTTCGCGCGAGCCTGAAGGCAAGGAACCCGAAGCTTTCGTGAGGGCTTCCAATTGGTTCTGTAGGGCATCAATTTGCGCTTGTTGGTCCTGAATGGCATTCACCAAAACAGGGATCACTGCATCATAGTTTACGCCAAGGTATCCATCCTCGTCTGCCATGACAGCTTCAGGCAAAACTTCTTGAAGCTCTTGGGCTATGAAACCATAAGACATGCCTTCGGCAAAATTTCTTTCCGGAAAAGTCTCTCTATGATAGGAGTAAGTCACTCCGCGAAGCTGTTGCACGATGTCAAGACCACTCTCAATGGTGCGGATATCGGTTTTGAAGCGCTCGTCGGAGCTGACCCAACTGCCCCCAGTCGCCAAAGCATTACCAAAAACCGTCATTTTGTAGAAGGAAGTAGCACCAGAGAGAGACATGATGAGGTCGCCGCATGTCGCTGTCCCTTGATCAGCTCGGAATTCTAGTTTAGGTAAATCTGGGGGGGTATTTACTGAAAATTCGTCTTCCCTAACTTTTTGGGCTTGTCCACCTTGATAGATAATGCTGGGAATTTCGCGGGTGGTAAAAAATCCCAGTCCCCCACTGACGACTGTGACAGGAATGCTCCGAATCACCATGCTGAGAGAAGATCTTCCGAAGGCGGAGCTTGGAACTTGGGTACGAAAGCCGTAAGCATTACAATCTCCTCCTGATTGCCCCATTGCGGCAAATTTGTTGTTGGGGTTAAAGGATCCGCTGAGGGGAGAAAGAGTGATGTTGTTTCCCCGTACGTCCAGGGCCGATACAGGAACTTGACCTGAGCCTGTAGCGAATCCGACGCCTAATCTCCCAGCAGTGCCAGAGTAGAATTGACTGGTGTTGACGTTGTTCCAAGTCACAGAGGTCTGTGCATTTAGCCCCATGGCTAGGATGCAGCCGATGGTACAGAATAATAGTTTTTTCATGTGATGAATGAAATAATTGGATGAATGATAAAAAACGGCTAGTCAGCCTTTTCAATAATTGAATTAGAGAGAATAGCACGAAGAATCAAAACTAATATTCATCATATGTGAAAAATCGTATTTGATAAAACATTACGCTTAGGATAAGATAATAAGTCATTTAGCATAAAAATTCTTTTTCGGGAATAGAAAAAAAGTAATTTCAGAGCTTTGGGTAATTTCAATGGCCAAAAAAAAAGGCTGCTCCATACAAAGGGCAGCCTTCTTTATCACCTTAAATGCAGCTATTCCTTTTCGAGGGCGCGAACTTGAGCTTCGTACACACGCCTCATGCCTTCGCGGAGGGAAACCTTGGGTTTCCAGCCCCAGGTATCAAACACATGACTCATGTCAGCGTGGCGGGCGTGAACCCCTACGGGCTTGTCGAGCAGGGCCTTGATCGGGGGCTTATATCCTGCAAACTCTGTGAATAGCTCAATGATTTCGAGGAAGCTGGTGATTTTGCCAGAGCCAATGTTCACAGCGCTCCCATCGCTGATCTTGTCAAGTGCAAGCAACATGAGTTCCACACAGTCGTCAATGTGGACGAAGTCGCGGCCTTGTTTTCCTGTGCCCCAGACCTCAAAAGGAGATTCCTTTCCGGCTGCACGCCGGGCGATCGCGGGAATGGGATAGCTCAGGTCTTGATCTTCGCCGTAGCCAGACATGGGTCGCACGCTTGCCACATGAAGACCATAGTGCTTGGCCGCAATGCGCGCGAGGTATTCACCCGTGAGTTTGGACCAGCCATAGGTCATATCGGGCTGCCCAAGGTTGCCTGTCACAAAGTCAATGTCTTCTTCTTTCAGCGCTACATAATCCCCTTCCTTCTGCAAGTTGATCGGGTACGCCGCGCTGGAACTGGGATACATCACCCGTGCCGGCTGGTGTCGCACCGCCCAGAAGAAAAATTCCGCGTCGATGGACAAGTCAAGTGCGACCATCATGGGATCCCCATCGATTTTGGAGCGGCCTCCTACAATGGCGGCAAAGTGAAACACATCCGAAAATCGCGTGATGGGTAGGCCATATGTATTGTTGAGCCAGTCGGGCTGCTGGCTGATACTTCGCAGAAAATCCCGAAAATCTCCCTTCCAGAACACCAGGCGCTCGTCTTCTCCCCAAAACTCCACATTGTCTTGCACGCGCTTGGGGCTACCTCCGAGGAACGTGCCGCTGGGCACAGGCCATTGCGCGGGCGACACCCCAACCGACAAATCGTCGACGATGATCACCGTGTCGGAGCTGTGTGAGAGCAAGTGCTTGGCCATGTTGCGGCCTACAAAGCCGCAGCCGCCAGAAATGAGATGGTATTTCATGTGAAGAATTTCGTGAGATCGTGAATAGTCAAGCAAAAAATCAAAAAGAGGGCTGCCAGCCCCTGCGCGGGATTAATCCCCGGTACGCTCACTCACGCGATACTGATTTTTGTGAGGAGAATTGCGCCCGATCAGCTCCGCGAGCAACCCCGTGCTGAAGAGCATGAGTCCAGCCAGTAAGCATACTGCGCCGAAGATCATCGCTGGGATTCGGTCGCCCAAGCCTTGCCCGAAGCCCAGCTTGATCACCATGAGGTAGATCAAATCAGCCGCCCCAATGAAGGTGAAAGTGACACCCCACAGCCCAAAAAAGTGCATGGGCCGCTGTAGGTATTTCGTCGTGACGGTGATGGTGATCAGGTCCAGAAATCCATTGATGAACCTGTTGAGGCCAAATTTGGTTTTGCCATATTTACGGGCACGATGCTCTACGACCTTTTCAGTGATTTTGGAAAAGCCTTCCCAATTGGCGATCACGGGGATATAACGGTGCATTTCGCCATACAGCTCAATGCTTTTCACCACTTCTTGGCGGTAGGCCTTGAGGCCACAGTTGAAATCATGCAGATTTTTTACCCCTGATACCCAGCGGGTAATCAAGTTGAAAAACTTGGAAGGGATGGTCTTAGTGATCGGGTCAAATCGCTTTTGTTTCCAGCCAGAGACGAGGTCGAAGCCGTCCTCTGCAATCATCTGGTACAAGGCTGGGATCTCGTCCGGCGAATCCTGCATGTCTGCATCCATCGTGATGACTACGGCGCCACGCGTTGCAGCAAAACCCACATGGAGAGCTGCAGATTTGCCGTAATTCCGCTGAAAGCGAATACCGCGAACTACAGGGTGAGCTTGATGCAGGGCTGTGATTACTTCCCAAGACCGATCTGTGCTCCCATCGTCCACCAGCAGAATTTCATGGGCATAACCCTGGGCCTTTGCTACCCGCTGAATCCACGCGACCAGCTCCGGCAGCGATTCCTCTTCATTGTACAAAGGCACTACGATCGATAGATCCATAAGGGAAAATTCTTCGTCGGTGGAATGGGTTCAGAATCATTAAACCCATCAAGCCATGCATGTTCTGGAAGCATCGCTACGTGTCAGCAAAACGATCGCAAATCTAATGATTTTTTCAAGGAGGCAGCGGATTGATTCCGCTTGCGCAGTGCACAAAGCTTCTCTCCTGTCGAGGGATCATTGATACAGGAGATACTTCGCCCGAATCTTCCGGAATGCAGCCACATCTTCTTGCCAGCTGTTGTATATAGCTTCTGCATTTTCTTGAGACTCAATTTGGGTGCGGAAGCGGCTAATTCCCGGCCAGCGCTCAAAATTTTGTTTGAAAAATCCCTTTTTCTCAGCCTCCGGCGCAGATTGATACAATTGAAGAAAGAGGGAAATACCAGTGAGCATCAACGCCTTGCCCGAGGACCTCCCCTGGAGGCGATATCCCGGAATTTCTTGGTCCTGATATTTGGGAGAAGTGGATTTTCCGGGCAGCGATCTCGGCGTGAACAAAATAGGGAACAATGCGTGCCCATAAAGCTCAAAACTACCTCCTTCATCTACCCGAGCGGTAGCAGGCGTGCGCAGCCACGCTGCACCCACGAGGGTAAATGCCGAATCTGTACCCCGCCCGATGGAGACAGGTGTTGGTTCAAACCAGCAGAGGGCAGGGTAGAGGTAAGCCGCATATTCAGATGCAAGATTAGGGGATGGAGACACCCAAGGCAGGCCTGTCTCGTCCCAGCGCATTTCATGCGTATATCCTTCACAACGGATGATGTGGAGGTCGGCTTGTACGCCATCCTTTAACCACCCTTCTGCATTGACCATGCTGGCATATTCTCCCACCGTCATGCCGTGGACAATCGGGATAGGGTGCATCCCAATAAAACTTTCATACCGCTGGTCGAGCACAGGACCATCCACATACCAACCGTTGGGGTTGGGGCGATCGAGAATCCAAATCGGAACCCCACTTTCGGCACAGGCTTCCATCACATAGGCCATCGTCGAGATGTAGGTATAAAATCGCGCTCCGACATCCTGAATGTCGAAGATGACAGCATCTATTTTGGCCAGTTGGGCGGGCGTGGGCTTCTTGTTGCTACCATAAAGCGAGATCAGGGGCAATCCTGTTTTGGGATCTGTGCTGCTTCTGACCCGTTGCCCTGCGTCGGCATCGCCCCGAAACCCATGTTCTGGCGCGAACACCGAGACAAGGTTCACGCCTTGAGCCAGAAGCACATCGACCAAGTGGCTTCCGTCGGGAAGCAGGGTAGTATGGTTGGCGACGAGGGCGACCCGTTTTCCTTGGAAATCTGCCAATTGCGATTCCAGCAGGCGTTCTGCGCCGATGACTACGCGCGAATTCGAGGACCTGGGTCTGCTTTCAGGCGGGACATTCGACATTGAAGCCACGGAGTCCTTCGTGGAAGGGGCGCGCTGGGCGGTATCTTCCACATCAACGGAGGAAGGCGACCGGTTTTCATTCGATTCACAATGAAGGAGAATGAAAGGCAGTAGGAGAAGAAAAAGTCTATATTGCACGGCGATAAGGCTATGGGCATAAACATACGTCCTTATCCCGCCCCTGTCAATTCGACGAATCCTTTCGACCTTGAATTTCGAGTTTTTTTTCGCCCGACGAATTTCACTTCAAGCCCAGCGCAGTGCTTCTGCCTTGGTGGTGAAGCTCGCTATATTATCCATTGCTCTGGCTGTGGCCACGATGGAGATTTCTTTGTCCTTTGTTCAGGGTTTCGAGACCGAAATCGAGAACAAGGTTGCGGGCTTTGGTGCCCACATTTTGGTGACCAACTACGCCCAGGAAATCAAGTCTGAGCTCCTTCCGATCAATCAGCACCCAGACGAAATCCGAAAAATGCTCGCCATTCCCGGCGTGCAATCGGTGGCTCCTTTCATCGAGCACACTTCGCTTCTGGTGAGCCGCGAATTTTGGGATGGCGTGCGCCTTAAAGGTGTGGACGAAAACTATCACTGGACTTTTTTGGCGCAAGCCTTGATTGAGGGGCGTGTGCCAGATTATGGTACTCCGGAGCCTTCTCCCGAGGTCTTGATTTCCAAAAAAGTTGCCCGCAGACTCAACCTTTCCCTCGGCGATTCCCCCAAAATCATTGTCCTCAAAGGCAACGATATTTTGCAAAAGCGCATCAATGTCGTGGGTATTTACGAGACAGGGCTGGAGGAATTTGACAACACCATTGTGCTGGCAGATCTGCGCATGCTCCGCGAATTCTGGGGCTGGGAAGAAAATCAGATTGGTGGTTACGAGGTAAATACAGCAGCCTTAGACAAATCCAGGGCTTATTACTTCGATTGGAGGAGATTTCCATTTCTACATCAGGATTCTCTCATGCAGATCGAATACACCTCAATCGATGTATCGGCGGTGTCTCCGGACTTTTTGGCCATGCCTGTGACCTACACCTACGTTGAGATATTTGACTGGCTCATCCTTCAACATCAGAATGTGTGGGTGATCTTGGTGCTCATGATGATCGTCGCTATCATCAACATGACCACTGTGATCCTGATCATCATCATCGAGCGGACCCGCACGGTGGGCATCCTTAAGTCGATGGGGATGGAGGGGCCTCGCATTCGGCGAATGTTCGTGTGGTATGCGATGCTCCTGATCGTGGTGGGAGTCACCTTAGGGAATATGTTGGGCTTAGGCTTGCTGGCCGCTCAGGATGAATGGGAGTGGCTCAAAGTCAACCAAGAAGATTATTTCATCACGACCGTGCCCGTGGCCTGGGTATGGGGTCGCTTTCTGCTGGTAAACCTCGGCGTCGTCGTCATTTGTACCCTGGCCATGTACCTGCCCAGCACGCTCGTGCAGCGGATCACACCGGTGAAAGCGATTCGCTTTTCGTAAATCGGTCCGCTAGGCCCTCTTCAATTCCTCAAAAAACCCGGTTTGACGATTTTTTCGAACATTGTCCCAGTCGAAAAAGCGACCGTTCATGGCGATATAGACCCCATGAGGTAAGGTCTGCGCGAAGGCGAGGGCAGCTCCCAAATTGAAAAAACCGTCGGAGGATCCAAAGCGGTAGGGGATCATGGCACCCGTGACGACAATGGTTTTATTGGATATCTCCTGTGCTATGGCGCGAGCTGTTTCGACCATGGTATCTGTGCCGTGGGTGATCACAATGTGGCTCTCTTCGCAGGCTTTGCAGTTGTGGACGATCAGCTTGCGGTCCTCATCGGACATGTCCAGGCTGTCGATCATCATGAGCGTACGCAGGCGCACATCGACAGTGCTTCTCCCCAGCCGCAGGATTTCGGGTACTTGAGAGTCTTCGAAAAACAGCTCTCCACGAATGAAGTCGTAGGTCTTATCGAAGGTTCCGCCCGTCGCGAAGATTCTGATGGTCATGAGTGAAGCCTCGGAAAAATGGAAGTAAAAGCCGCCAGTATTGAATTGAAGCGATGAAAGTAACAAAACAAGGGAGAAAAAACGAAGAGAGTTTTATTTCGCTAGCACCCACACCATGGAAAGATTGTGCGAAATCCAGAGAATAGGAGGGTCAGTCTGAATCATTTTGGTCTCGTTTATTTCGATTATCGATGAGGGTAGCGTAAGAAATATATGATAAATGAAAATCCAGGGTAATCGAGAATTCGTATTTTTCATAAAATCAAATAACTTTATGAAAAGCCTTCTACTCAAGTTATTTGGCGTTCTATTCATACTGCAAATTTTCCCTACGCTAGCTTCTGCCGAAGGGACAGCTCAGTTGATGCCGCCTGGATCAGGTTCGAATTGTGTGGCCTATGTGCAAGGAAATGACGGAAAAGGTAAGGAGGGCCCCGGCTACGGTCGCCCTGCTACTGAGTGGGTGTATGTACACATCAGCGATCCGGCCACGGAAACGATTTATTTCGGATTCACTCGGAAGCTTCCCACGAATAAGCCGGTGTATTATCAAATTTTGGATCCGACCGGAGCGATCCTCTGCACTGGACGCGTCGCGCAAAAGAATGGCGATGCAGGATTTATCAAAGATGATGGGATCGAAGCTTACGTGGGACCTACCCAGATTGCCGGTGCCAGCAGTGGTGGATACAATGCTATTGAATGTAGCCCCAACCTCGCGGGCGATTATGCCATTCGATTCAATGTCAATGATGCAGAAGTGCCCAAAAATTCCGAGTCTAAATTTTACATCCACCCCTTTGATGTGACAGTAGCCCGGGTGGCCGACCAAACCGCGATCAATGGCCGCCTGTTCGCTTATCGCTGGCACTTGAACACCGATGGCGCCACGAAAAATGCATGCATGGAGTTCTTTACCTGGACTCCTGATAGTCTTGTCGTCATGATGGACATGAACGGCATGCAGCCATGGGGATTCACCGTTTCCTTCAACAGCTTTGGTGCAATCAGCACGAGTGACATCGCGACCAATCGCAAGTCCACGTCCACCGTGAGCGAGACAGTTCCAGAATATCGGGTGTTTTTAAATGAGCCCGATGAAATCGTTTATCCCACTGGTACTCCCGGTGAGGTAGAGTATATCGACATTGACGGCTGTCAAATCGACAGCAGTTTCTGTATCATGGTGAACACCACCAAGATCGGGGAGCTCAACGTGTTTATCGATCTCACAGGTAATGGGCGCTACGACGAGGGGACCCGAGACGTGTACTTCCCTTATGAGAACACCCAGGTGGGTGCCACTTGTATTGCCTGGGATGGCATAGACGGACTCGGGAACCCGGTTTCGATCACGGAATCCGGAACGGTCATCGTGCAGTTTCTGGCCGGAGTGGTGCACTATCCTGTGTATGATCCGGAAAACAATCCCAATGGATTTCGGTGTGCGATCATCCGCCCGGCCACGCACTTGATCCCTAAAATGTACTACGACAATCGAGGAACCCCTATCGGAACCCACAATCTCGATGGCTGCGACTCCCTGTGTAACATCTGGACGGGCAACAAGGGCGATAACATCATGGTCAACACATGGATCAACACCATCACCAGTGAAGATTCGGAACCATTCGCGATGAATGGCCTTTGTCCGCCCATTGCAGTGAATGACAGCAACTGCACTCGTCCCAACACGACGGTCGATTTATTGATCCTTCAAAATGATTTTGACCGGGACAATTCTTTGGACCCTGGAAGCGTGCAGTTATTCAATTTTTCTCACCATTCTTCTCAATATCTCTACCACAGCACCCATGGCTATGCGACCGTGATGCCTTCTGATGGCGACAGCAGCACCATGAGCTTTTCCTATCGTGTCTGCGACAATACGGCTGAGAACTTGGGTGGACCTCTTTGCGACACGGCGGAAGTGTTCGTTTTCGTCGATCGGGATTGCGAGGAAGTCGTGGCTCTGGGATGGGAATATCCTCGCTTGCACGCATTTGTGCGGAGGGGAGAGGTGTCGATTGTGTGGCCTTGGGCAGAAGTGCCAGAAGGAGAGCTCGTGCTGGAGCGTTCACGGATAGCGACAGAAGGCTACGAAGCCATGCGGGGTTGGACAGGTAGGACCCACGAGATGCCTCAGTTTCGGGACTATCAGGCCGCAGAACAAGGCGGAAAATGGTATTATCGCTGGCGCTGGGTCGGTGGTCCGGCCAACGTGCCAGTGGGAAAGCCCTTGATGGTGGAAGTACAGGCCACGAGTGATCGCGTGCTCAAATCCTTTCGACTCGAAAGTACGGGCGAATGGGTTCTCTCGCTTCATACTTCAACTGCCGGAGTGTTGCGGATGCGAGACGTGCTTGGTAGGCTCGTATGGGAGAAGTCGGTTCCACCCGGAAACCACCTCATTCCCCTGCCTACGCTGTCGTTGCCCCAAGGTAGCGGACACATCCTGCAATGGAATTCTCCCACAGGGCAGGAATCCACTTGGGTGTCAAGATAAAGAGACGCGTTGGGTCTCACCTTTCGATGAGCCAAAGTCGCAGCCCGAGGGTGATATAATTGTGCGCGAGACCAGACTTGCCGGGGCCAAGAAGATTGCTCGAGAGCGGGGCATTGGTGTCGAGAAACGAAAGGACAGAATAACCAAAGCGCATCATGAGGGAGCCTCGCTCTGAAAATCGATACTCCACCCCGGCGATGGACCGCAAGTCGTATCGCTGGAGCTGCTCTGTGACATCCGACCATTCGTCCTTAGCAGAAAACAAATATCCAGGTGACAGCCCAAGGTGCAGGTCGAGATGATGCTTGCCATCGGCCAACTCAATCGGCACTGTGTATCGGAGCAGAATAGGCAAACTGATGTGATGGGTTCGCAGAATGAGCGTGCCTTGGCGAGCGCTGCCGAGTTGCTCGTAGAGCATTTCTACTTGCAAAGACAAGGGATCGTTGAGCTGGAAGGAGACAAATCCGCCTAAGCTCAGTCCTACTTGATTGAATCCGGCGGAAAGGTCGCCGTCCACCTGACTGGCATTCGCTCCGAGATGTAGTCCGCCAGACAAGCCCTGTGCAGGAAGCGAAACTGCGCCACCTAGAAGGATCGCCCAAACCATGAATAATTGCTTCATAAAGAATGCATCGTAATGAAAAATCAGAAAACGAACTGAGAAAAAGGTCCCATCCAAGGATTGATCATTGGATCAATCGACCTCTTTGGTGAAAGAGGGAAGTTAAAACAATGGATTGGAGCTATTTGCACCTGATGGATGGGAGGTCTTCTCCGTGATGAAAAGGTGCCCTGACGAAAGTAGGGAAAAAGTAGGGAAATCGGGAGGAAGCTCTTTTTTTCATAGGAGACTTATGCCAGACGCTTGCAGGCGGAAGGTCATGAGGAGGGAAAGGTCGATAGCATCCTATCTATATTACTGATTTTGTAAAGGATGCCTCCGGTGTGAGAATTTTACCGATAACGGTTTCGGGAATAGTTGACTGAAAATTTTGGGATCTTTTTTCTGTACCGTAATTTAACCTTGCTAAACTACTTTTTAAACCTTCCCAAATCAAACCTACTTCATCATGAAAAATCTTTACTTGTTTGTACTATGTACAGTAGTCGCCGTCGGCCTTCAAGCGCAGGACTCTGTTAGTGTCATTTTTGCAATTGATGTGAGCGCAGAAGCCACTATTTCGCCAGATGGAATCCACATGGCAGGAAATCTCCAGAACAAGTACGCTGGAACGACTTGTAACGAATGGTCTCCCAACTGTACCCCCCTCGCCGATGCTGACGGCGACAAGGTATGGACCGTAAAACTCCGATTGCCTGTCGGTACTTATCAGTATAAGTACATCAATGGCAATGCATGGGGCATCAACGAAGGCAGTGGCACGGGCGATTGCGGGGTTGATGATGGCAATGGAGGATTCAACCGCACGCTTGACCTCACCAATGCTCCGTTGACACGAGACACCGTCATCGGTCCATTTATCTACAACAGTTGCACCTTATCAAGCATCACCGTCGCTTCCATCGACCGTGAGTTCGCCAATAACCTTCAACTCAGCATCGCGCCCAATCCGGTGATCGGCACTTCTGAGATTTCCTTTGCCAATCCACGCAACGAGCCGTTTACTATGACCATCACCACCCTGACTGGCCATGTGGTTCGCAGCGAAGTGGTGACCGGGACTTCTGCCGTTATTCAGCGTGGAGCTATTGCGTCTGGTATGTACCTCGTGACCTTGCGCAACCGCGAAGGTCAGCGCGCTTCCAGTAAAGTGATGTTCCAATAGGAAGCAAACCCCACGGGTTTTGTATTGGAACAAAAATGATAACAGCAGTCTCAGGCGAAGGGCCAGAGACTGCTGTACTTGTATCTAGCGGCTGAAAGATGTGTTTCAGCGTTTTCCTCAGAAAATTTACCCTAGGCCCGTGCCCAAAAATCCTTTCGCTTCTGGACTAGATTTCGGCAAGATACCAAAGAGCTGATTGACTGTTGCTCGCAGTTGTTGATCATCGCCGAGTTGAATCGCAAGATCTCCTTGCTGGAATAGCGCTTTGGCCTGGCTTGGTTGCAGGAATTTTTCGATCGGCCTCATTCGGAGCCCGTGGTAAATTTGTCGGACATATCGGTTGCTTCGCCAGCTAATCTCCAAGGAGAGTTGTCGAAGCCGATCGCCATATAGCAAGATGCGAAGCGCCGATTGGCTGGAGAGAATCAGCTTTTCTTCCGCAAGCAATTCCCTGGCTGCGCGTTGATCCTCCTGATTTGGTTCGTATTCCTCCAGCACCTTTTCGAGCATCCGCTTTTGATCAAAGTAAGTCTCCTGCACACGGAGAAATTCTTGATCCCTCACCAAGAGGTGAAGTCGCCCCGCCACTTTTCTGGACTGATCCTCCAGTTGATAGAGCGCATCGGTCACGTCATCTTGTTCGAGGGCTTCTGCACCTTCGATCAAATCATGAATGGCGTACTCCAAATCTGTGAGATTCTTGGCCAGATCGATTTGATCTCGTATTTCCGCCTCAGTCAGTTCGATGGCGGTCTTTGAGCGAAGGAGGTAGAGGTCGCCCCGAAGAACATCCAGATTGACCTTTCGCTGGGCAGGCGTGAATACTTCTGTGATGGTCTGGTCCGTCATCATGAGATAGACTTCTACCTTGAGAGAGCGTGATTCAGTGATTTCAAAGGAAATTTCCACATCTGATCCACGCACAAGCGATCGGCTGATCTGTCGGCCATCAAGCCGGATGGTACCAATGGGCAGATTGGCCGCTGGCAAATTTTCCGCATCCCCCTCCAGCACCCGAATGGTGAGGGTATCTTCGCTCCCCTGCGAAATGCTACGACTGAGCTGGCGAGTGATGGTCTTACGAGCTGGAAGAAGGGTATTTTTAGGAAAAATCACCTCTAATCGAGTCACTTTTCGATCGGCATCGTCCACTTCCAAGCTAAGATCGAGGGGAAGAGGTTGGCCGTGTAATGCGTATTTCCCTTGGGTGATGACGATGGGCGCGGCTGCGGTGGGGAGCTCTTGTTGAGCATTATCGAAGAGGCGAAGCTGAAATTCATTCTGAACAGCCGGAAGGAGGGGGAGATATTGGCGAATTTTTCCTTGAAAAGGGAGCAATCCGCTGTCAAATCCTCCGTCTGCGCGAATAATCCGAAAAAAGGCAGCGGCTTCTGATGGCACGACCTCTGCCACCACATACTCTTCCATCTCCTGGGTCACCTTCTGGTAGCCCATTCTCACTTGTAGGGCTTCGTCTGGTAGCGTCCCACTAGATCCGCTCTCGGATGTTTCTTTCTGCAAATCTGGCAGTTCCAATCGCTGCGTTGCGGCATATTGCGCAGCCCCCATCGCCACCACGGTGGTGGGATCTACTGCGGTGCTGACCGGAATGCCCAATTGCTGAGCAAGCTGTTCCCGAATGTATGGGATGTAGGTGGTACCTCCCACCAAGAGGATGGTTTGAAGATCGGAAGGCTGCACTTGTTGCCGATCAAACATCTCACGCAGGAGAGAGAGGCTGCGGTCTAGCATGGGCTGAAGCAGTGGCACGAGGTCTTCGCGGCTGATGCGGAGGATCAGGTCTTGTTCTTTGCCATCTTCATCGGTGAGGCTGAGTTCGATTTCGGTCTCCAAGCGCGAAGAAAGCTCGATTTTGGCTTCTTCAGCCAAGAGCAGAAGCTTTTGTAGTAGTCCCTTCTGCGGACTGCGGTCGCGGCGCAAGTCGCTTTCCAGGTTTGTAAATCGTCCTTGCTGTTGCAAGTGGGGAACGAGGATTTTGGTCACAATGGCAAGGTCGATATCAGTTCCTCCCAGGAAGTTGTCGCCTTCGTGATCGACCACGGTCATTTCTCCAGCCTGGATCTGGACCAGCGCCACGTCAAAGGTACCGCCGCCAAGATCGTACACGAGCCAGCGCCCTTCGAGCTGAGATCCTGCCTGATTGGCATAGGCAAGGCTGGCGGCAATCGGCTCCTGCAAGAGCTTGACTTGCGTAAATCCAGCCAGCTCTCCTGCACGTAGGGTTGCTTGGGCTTGTACCGTGTCAAAGGAGGCGGGAATGGTGACCACGGCCGCCGCAGGTTGCTCCGAAAGCGGTAGAAACTGGCGAAGCTCTTTCAGGACTTGTGCCGAGAGTTCTTCGGGTGTGATCGATTGTCCACTGGGTAGAGTAAATTGGTGGCTTGTGCCCATCTTTCGTTTGAATGCAGAAAATACCTGCGAAGGTTCTTTTCTGAGCCATTCACGGGCTTTTTCACCTACGATGATTTTTTCTCCGCGAAAGGCTACCACGGATGGGAGGAGCTGGTGTAGTCCCGCAGGGTTGCGAATGAGTTCGGACTGGCCGTCCCGAACGAGGGCAATGGCTGAGTTGGTCGTGCCGAGATCGATTCCAAAGTTGATACGTTGTGACATGTGGAGAGGAGAGAGGTTGAGAGGCGTGAGGTTGAGAGGGGAGAGTTTGACTTGATTTTGTGTTTCGCTACGAATGGGTTTTAAATAAAGATACAGTTCTTGAGGAAGTTTTGAAGAGGGATGGATCCCTGGGCTGAAAGGGCAAGATCTTTTCGCTGACACCTCTTCTGCTGTATTTTTACCGCTTTTCTACAGTATTTTTACTTTGTTTTCGCAGCTTCAGCAGTAACATAGTCCCATGAAATTTGCTCCATTTTCCATATTCTACGTGATAATTTTGATCGGTTGCTTGTTGGTAGGCTGTAGGCAAGGAGAGCGCATGCGCTTGATCAAGTCCGCGCCGCTGATCTCTACTTACTTTCTCGACGATGAGGGACAGCAGCTGAAACTAGTTTCTGTGCCGCAACGGGTAATTTCTTTGGCACCGAGTTTCACCGAGATCATGTTTGCCATTGGAGCAGGCGAACGACTGATTGCGCGGACCACAGCCTGTAATTACCCTGACGAGGCGCTCGGGTTACTTGCCTTGGATTTAGGAGGTGGGCTGGCAGTTGATTCGCTGGCGTCGCTTCAGGCTGAGGTCATTTTGATCCCGCAAGGGGTGTTCAGCGCTGAGACCCTCGCAGAGATGCAGGGCGCAGGGTTGCCAATGTATGTGCTAGGAGCAGATTCCATGGAAGCCGTGTATGGCAACATTCGACAAATTGGCCTTATCATGGGACGAGCAGAAGCTGCCAATGCCCTCGCAGATTCTTTAGCCAACATAGAAGCAGACATTGTTGCCCGCACCGAGAACATGATTCACTACGGCACGGCGATGCTGCTGGATGGCAATCCCTTGACAGTAGCCGGAGGCCGAGGACTTCTCCCTGAACTCATTCGCAAAGCTGGCGGGAGAAATGTCTATGCAGACGTTTCCGCTCCTTTTCAGCGGACGAATGAAGAAGAATTAGCAGAAAAAAAGCCCGAATATTTGCTGATTCCGAGTCAAGAGCCGCAAGTGTATCAGCGCCTGATCGAGGCATTTCCATCCATTTATTACACGCCAGCTGGTCAGCTCAACCAAGTGTTTGTCCTTGAGCCAGAGCTGGTGTTTCGTTCTGGTCCCCGCATCGTGGAGGGGCTGCGCCAAATAGCCCAAGCCCTTCACAGTGAGCTGGCTGAGCTGAACGAAGGCGAAGAGTGATGGCGCGCTGACTCTTATTTGGACTGGGCAAAGATCCAGTCGATGAGGTGCCTCGTCTCGAATGCGGGACTCCAACTGTCGTGACCGACGCCGTCAAATTCTGTATAAATGACTTGTGCGCTGGCTTCCCGTAAAGCTTCTACCATGACGCGACTGCATGCCACAGGCACTACTAGATCTGCATCTCCATGAAATACCCAAATTGGGACATCTTTCATGAGGGTAGCCCGGGTGGGATCTCCCGCCCCGCAGATCGGAAATGCTGCTGCAAATCGCTCAGGCCAGCGTGCCAGCGCGTCCCAAGTGCCAAATCCTCCCATGCTGAGCCCGCCGAGATATATGCGATTCGGATCTATGGGGTCATACGTCTGGAGAGAATCCACGAGGTGCATCACCGCAGCAAGGTATTCTCCGGTTTGGTGATGCAGTGCCAAGGAAACCGACTCCCGGTCCCATTTGCCTCCCGACCACCATTGATCTTGAGGGACTTGAGGAAAAATGACGTAGGCTCGGTGATCCACTCGGATGGCTGAATCCTCAAAATGACGGGCAATATGGGCGAGCTGCCTGACATTGTCGTCGCCACGCTCTCCCGCTCCATGCAGAAATACCACCAAAGGATATGTATCGCCCTCCTCCATGTCCATCGGCAACAGCATCCGATAAGGAAGCACGTTGCCCTCGGTTGTGGGAAAATGATGCCTCGACCACAGCGCTTCCGTCTGGGCATGGGCAGCAGCAAATGGGAGGATCACCAGCAAGCAAAACGGTGCGAAGAGGGTGAGATTTGGTTTCATTTCTTGAGATTTTCTTAAGATTTGGGGTGGAGGGAATGCGCAAGAATTTACTTTTAGTTCTTGAGCCAACGATCCTGATGAATCTAATATGAAATCTTAGGATTCCCTTGTATTTTTGCCAAACAACAGGAGGCTTCTTTTGTATGAGATGTGAAAGCGATGCTGATGTTGGAGCGTTGGCTTGGAGCAGGGAACATGGAAGGGAGAGACTGCGACAACGTGCAGCACCCACTTCCATCAAGGAGCGAGCTGTTTCAAAGAAATCAGACTGCTGCCAGACCTCGCCCACGCCAATGGCCTCGGGAGCAAATCGCTGGTAGAGGAGAAGTTTTCACGAGAGAGGGTACACAGCCTCGCATCGCCAGAACGATGCGGGCAAATGCAGGAAAAAGAAGCCGTTTTGGAAAAAGGAAGAGAACACATGAAAGATATCCGAAACTTTTGCATCATCGCGCATATTGACCACGGGAAAAGCACCTTGGCCGACCGTATGCTGGAAAAAACCTCCACCCTCACCGACCGCCAGATGATGAATCAGGTGCTCGATAGTATGGACTTGGAGCGGGAAAAAGGCATCACGATCAAGAGCCACGCCATTCAAATGTTCCATCAGAAAGATGGGGTCACCTACACCCTCAACCTGATCGACACACCCGGGCACGTGGACTTTTCCTATGAAGTGTCTCGGGCCATTTCTTCCTGTGAAGGTGCGCTCCTGATTGTGGATGCGGCACAAGGTATTGAAGCCCAGACAATTTCTAATCTGTATCTGGCGCTGGATCACAACCTCGAAATCATTCCGGTCATCAATAAAATCGATCTCCCAAGCGCACGGGTGGAAGAAGTGTCGGAGGAAATCATCGATTTGATTGGCTGTGATCCCGACGACATCCTGCATGCTTCTGCCAAAAATGGCATCGGTATTCAGGAAATTCTGGACCGAATCATTGAGCGCATTCCAGCCCCGAGCGGGAATCCCGACGGTCCACTCAAAGCACTCATTTTTGACTCCGTTTTCAATCCCTACCGCGGCACGATCGTCTATTTCCGCGTGTTCGACGGTGTGATGCGCCGCAAAGATCAGCTCAAGTTCATGGCCACAGGCGGAGAATACCAGGCCGATGAAGTCGGGGTGCTCCGTCTCCAGCAATTTCCGATGGAGGAAATCCCCACGGGAAGCGTAGGCTATCTCGTAGCGGGTATCAAGGACCTGACCGAAGTAAAAGTTGGGGATACCATCACGAATGTGAAGCCCAGTGCCGATGTGGCGATCCAAGGATTTCAAGAGGTGAAGCCTATGGTGTTCGCCGGAATCTATCCCGTGGACACAGATGAGTTTGAAGAGCTGCGGGACGCGCTCGACAAGCTCAAGCTCAATGACGCTTCGCTGGTCTATCAAGCCGAATCCTCCGCTGCTTTGGGCTACGGTTTTCGCGCGGGCTTTCTGGGAATGCTGCACATGGAAATCGTGCAGGAGCGCCTGGAGCGCGAATTCAATATGACCGTGATCACCACCGTCCCGAACGTGTCGTTCAAAGGGATCCTCACCGATGACGAAGTCGTGGACATTCATTCTCCCTCCGATCTGCCCGATGCCACCAAGATCAAAGAGCTTCAGGAGCCTTTTATTCGTGCGCAGATCATCACCAAAGGCGAGTACATTGGCAGGATCATGGACCTCTGCATCGATAAGCGGGGCAGGTTTATCAATCAGGTGTACCTCACCACAGATCGCGTAGAGCTACAGTTTCACCTGCCGCTGGCGGAAGTGGTCTTCGACTTCTTCGATAAACTTAAGACGATCTCCCGGGGCTATGCTTCTTTCGATTACCAAATGATGGGCTTTTTGCCATCGAAGCTAGTGCGGCTGGATATTCTTCTCAATGGAGACCCAGTAGATGCGCTCAGCGCGCTGATCCACAGGGACAAGGCCCATGATTTTGGCAAGAAAATCTGCGCCAAGCTCAAAGAGTTGATCCCGAGACAGCAATACGAAGTAGCCATTCAGGCAGCCATCGGTGCCAAGATCGTGGCTCGCGAGACGGTGAAGGCGATGCGCAAAGACGTGACCGCCAAGTGCTACGGCGGGGACATCTCTCGGAAGCGTAAGCTCCTTGAAAAGCAGAAGGCAGGAAAGAAACGAATGAGACAAGTCGGGACGGTAGAGGTGCCCCAAAGTGCTTTTCATGCTGTACTCAAGCTGGACTGACAGCGTCCTCCGGGAGCTTCAAGTCCAAGTTCGACCAGCGTTTTTGGCTTCCTTGTCGCGATAAGCCTGCGTGAGGTCCACGCCGAATCTGTTGGCCAACTCCAGCAAATAGCTCAGAACGTCCGCAAATTCTTCTTGCAGTGGTGGGCGCGCCTCAGCGTTTTTCTCTACATATAGGGCTTTGTGTTGGCGAATGGCCTTGGCCAATTCTCCCACCTCCTCCGAAAAAAACAGCCATGCCTCCAAATCTCCCGTCTGGTCCCAACCCCGGATCCGGCAGATATCCGCTTGGTACTGTTGAAGTTGAGATAAGCTGGGTGCAGAGGGAATGCTAGGCAGGAGAGACATCGGTGAGGGGATGAAAAAGGTGGTAGAAAAAGGGGAAGAATAGACCTGTCAAATATGACGGTATGAAGCGATCTGGAAAACAGTAGGAACGCCGACGAAATAAATCGTCAGAGATTGCGCCGGGATTTTGTGCGAAGTTGTGCACAAAGATAAAAAAGGAAAATCGAGCATAGCGGGCTATAGCGAGACTGTTGGATAAGGGGACCCACAGCCGTGTCTGACGCAGGATTCCTGCACAAGCTAGTCCTAGACATGATCCAGCAAGTTAGCCGAAGGGACGAAGTAAAAGTGTAGCGATACTTTGGAGGCGTTCCATGCTCATTCACTGATTCAATAGGAGAAAATGATTGTTGTTGAAAGCCTAAAATCAGGCAGGGGTAGGATGAGGAGAGGACAAAAATTTGCTTTGGCCTGAAGCCTCATTCCAGCTCCAAGGTTATTCTATTGAGTACGTGGATATTCTGCTCCTTCACCCAAGCGAATGACGACATATCATAAAAAATATAAGTCTTCGAATGCTATAAAACCTCCACTCCTTGTTCATTCCTACCCCACCTACTTCTCTAGCAGCCGCTGAGGAACGATGGCCTGAATGCAGGCCTTCAACCGATGAATAATAGATTCTTTGATGAAGCTATTGTGGACCACGATGCTCACTTCCCGCATCGGCTCGGGGTAGGCAAAGCGCCGCACATGCCGCTGGTCCGATTCATGCATCACCGACAGTTCTGGGACAAGGGTGTAGCCCACGCCATTGCGAACGAGGTTTTTCAGGGCTTCGATGGAGCCGCTCTGGTAGTCAAATCCGATGGAGGATTCTGACTGCGTGCGTTTACAAATGGCCAACGCCTGATCGCGAAAGCAGTGTCCTTCTTCTAGCACCAACACTTCGCTGGGGTCGAGGTCGTCGGCCAGCATGAGTTTTTCTTGTAAAAAACGATGGTTGTCGGGGAGATAGAGCAGAAAGGGCTCGTAAAACACCGGAATTTCCCGGATCACGGGCTCGTGAAGCGGCGTGACCAGCAGGCCCAGGTCAATGATGCCATCTTGTATGTACGACACGATTTGGTCCGTCTGCAACTCCTGAATTTTCAGGTACACCTGCGGATGGGCTTCCATGAACATCGGCAAAAATTGCGGCAGTAAGTAAGGGGCAAGGGTAGGAATGATGCCGATTTTGAACTCCCCCTCAACGGACTCCTTTTCATATTGAACAAAATCGACGAGTTGCCGGGTTTCCCGCAGGATCTGTCTGGCGCGGGTGACGATTTCACGGCCAATCTCTGTAGGCTGGATCGGTTTTTTGTCGCGGTCAAAAATGCGGACGCCAATTTCGTCCTCCAGTTTTTTGACCTGCATGGTCAGGTTAGGTTGCGACACAAAACAATGCTCGGCTGCCTTCACGAAGTGCCGATGCTCATCCAGAGCCACGATGTATTCCAGTTGTTGGAGGGTCATGCGAAAATAGACGACAAATATAATGTAAGGTTATAAAAGTATAATAATTATTGATTTGAATGATAATGCTTTTTTTCTCAATTTGTGCTCTCAATGCATTGATTCAGAAAAATATTCACGACAAATGGAACATCATCCCCACGCAGGCAACCCCGCAAGTGCCTCCAGCTATAATGTCAACACGAGTCCGAATGGCGGCGGCAAATGCCCATTCACCAGTGGCGTCATAAATAAAGTCGCTGGCGGCGGCACCTCCAACCGCGAATGGTGGCCCAATCAGTTGAAGCTCAACATCCTTCGCCAGCATTCCAGCCTGTCGAACCCCATGGGCGAGACCTTCAATTATGCAGAAGCGTTTAAAAGCTTAGACTTGGCCGCGGTGAAAAACGACATCTACGACCTGATGACCACGTCTCAAGACTGGTGGCCAGCAGACTACGGTCACTACGGACCCTTCTTCATTCGCATGGCCTGGCACAGTGCAGGTACCTACCGCATCGCCGATGGCCGCGGCGGCTCAGGCTCCGGCACGCAGCGCTTTGCGCCGCTCAACAGCTGGCCCGACAATACCAATCTCGACAAGGCTCGTTTGCTACTCTGGCCCATTAAGCAGAAGTATGGTCAAAATCTCTCTTGGGCTGACTTGATGATCCTCGCGGGCAATTGTGCTCTGGAGTCGATGGGCTTTCAGACATTTGGCTTTGCCGGCGGACGCGAAGACGTTTGGGAACCCGAGGAAGACGTGTACTGGGGTGCTGAAAGCGAGTGGTTGGGCGACAAGCGCTACACGGGCGATCGCGAGTTGGAGAATCCCCTTGCTGCAGTGCAAATGGGATTGATCTATGTGAATCCAGAAGGACCCAACGGAAACCCTGATCCGCTTGCCTCTGCTCGTGATATTCGCGAGACATTTGGTCGCATGGCGATGAATGACGAAGAAACCGTGGCGCTGATAGCTGGCGGACACACCTTCGGCAAAACACATGGCGCTGCCGACCCCGGAAAATATGTGGGACGCGAACCTGCAGCTGCTGGAATTGAGGCGCAAAGCCTCGGTTGGAAAAATACTTTCGGTTCTGGAAGTGGTGCTCACACCATCACCAGTGGTTTGGAGGGCGCTTGGACCACCACCCCCACGCAGTGGAGCAACAACTACTTTGAAAACTTATTTGGGTTTGAATGGGAACTTTCCAAAAGCCCGGCAGGTGCTCACCAATGGAAGCCAGTAGGCAATGCAGGCGCTGGTACTGTGCCCGATGCGCACGATCCCGCTGTTCGCCACGCCCCTTTCATGCTCACAACCGACATTGCCCTGCGGGTAGATCCGATTTATGAGCCAATATCAAGACACTTCCTCGAAAATCCTGACAAGTTCGCCGATGCCTTTGCTCGCGCTTGGTTCAAGCTAACCCACCGTGACATGGGACCCATCGTGCGATACCTCGGACCAGAAGTTCCTTCGGAGGAGTTGATCTGGCAAGATCCAGTTCCTGCAGTGACGCATGAATTGATTGACGGTCAAGATATTGAAGCGCTGAAAGGAAAAATTCTTTCTTCTGGATTGTCTGTATCTCAGTTGGTATCTACGGCGTGGGCTTCGGCTTCCACCTTCCGTGGTTCTGACAAGCGCGGCGGTGCCAATGGTGCCCGAATTCGCCTGGCGCCTCAAAAAGACTGGAAAGTCAACAACCCTGCCCAACTGGCTATTGTGCTGAAGACCCTTGAAGGGATTCAAGCGGCATTCAACAGCGCGCAGACTGGTAACAAGCGCGTGTCGCTGGCCGATCTGATTGTCCTCGGTGGATGTGCTGGCATTGAGGTGGCAGCAAGACTTGCCGGACATGAGGTGACGGTGCCTTTCACGCCTGGTCGCACCGATGCGTCGCTGGAGCAGACCGATGTGGACTCCTTCGCTGTGTTGGAGCCAGCCGCTGATGGCTTCCGCAACTATCTCAAGACCAAATATGCTGTGACAGCAGAGGAATTGCTGATTGACAAAGCACAATTGCTCACGCTGACCGCTCCGGAGTTGACCGTGTTGATCGGCGGAATGAGGGTGTTGAACACCAACTTTGACCAGTCTAGTCTCG
>DAITMB010000019.1:0-53708 GCA_036835375.1 Bacteroidota bacterium | reverse complement strand
TCCCGAAGGAGCTGTTCGCTCATAACTTGGAGTTGCACTGCGTCCCGAAGGAGCTGTTCGCTCATAACTTGGAGTTGCACTGCGTCCCGAAGGAGCTGTTCGCTCATAACTTGGAGTTGCACTGCGTCCCGAAGGAGCTGTTCGCTCATAACTTGGAGTTGCACTGCGTCCCGAAGGAGCTTCGCTACGCTGATAGTTTGGGTTGGCGGAGCGGCTGTTTGTAGTGCCGGGGCGCTCATAGGTACGGGATTCTGACCTACGAATCTCCGGCTCAATGGGCCTCACACCGGTAGATCTGCCCGTCGTGGTCGGTGAGCGAAAATCGCGGGTATCGCCTCCGGGGGTGGAAGGTCTCCGATATTCCTCGCGACTTCCTTGTGGCAAATTGGTTCGCTGCACAGGACGAGAATTCATAGGGGCGCGCACCGTAGCGGCATAATTGGCATCATTTCTCCGCCACCAATAATCGTTCGAATACCCACCACCGCCGCCACCATTGTACCAACCATTGGCGTAGCCGTTAGCATACCCGTTGCGGTAGCCCTGACGGTAGCCTTGGCGGAATCCTCGATTGAACGATCCGTAAGGAAAGCAATTCCAATTGCTGGCATATACCCAAGGATTGTAGGAATAGGCATACACAGGCTGGTAAAACACTGGCGAGAAAGCCCAAGGATCAGCATAGACCCAAGGATCGTAGCCCCAAGGATTCCACCCGGCACTATGCACACTTACCTGGATATTTACCCCACCAAGCCAAAAGTTGCTCCTCACAAGCGAGCGCCTGTTCCAGGGACTAAATCGATTGTTCCAACGACTCCAGTAGGGCGTGTTGATCACATAGTAAATGTCGTTGGTGTAGTAGGGATCGAAATAACCCCAATCTACTCGTTCGGGACGGGTGCTATGAAAGCGGCGGATTCTCCGCGAGTAGTAGAAATCGTCATAGCCTTCTTCCCAATATCCTCCGCCAGTGAAAGTAGAGGTTCTTTCCAGAGATGATGGCACTGACAACTGGCGTGCTAAGGTCATGGGCGCCACGGAAGATGCAGCATTGTCTCCCCCATCAAATAAGGGTCCGGAATAACTCAAGGCTGCCGCTGCCGGGGCGTGAAACAGCCATAAGCCTGAAAATAATAGCATCCATTGTTTCATAAGCTTCTCTCGGTTGTTGCTCAACATAAAGAAGAGCAAGGTTCTCGTCTTGATGGTCTTTGTGCCAAATGTATGTACTTCAATTTGTGGGGTTTTGTGTCATGATCCGAAGGAAGATGTACAAGCGTGCGAATAGCCAGAGCAAACGTGTGAAGAAATCATTGGTGGTTCTATGCAGAAGCTGTCAAAAGTGTGCGATGGGGTTTTGATGATTCTCTTTGGTCCTACAACAATTGATCGCATCTGATAGTTAAAACCCGCCGTAACGTAAATGAAACACCGAGTCGTTAACCCCTACCACTCAAGGATTTCAGAGAGAAATGGCTGCTAGAGAATCCATGTGAATCGGCGTGGTCCATACTTGTCTTCCATGCATAGTATGAGTACCTTTACCCTACGTTGGAAGGTGAGATGTAGCAGCCGTTCGAATAGTTCCCTTTTCCCTTTCGATGATCATGCTGGATATGCAAGCCGGCGATCATTTTTTTCTTCCAGCTTGACATATTTTATTTTAAGCAGAAACCGCTTTGACATTCGACGAATTCAATCTAGATCGCAACTTACTTGATGGGCTTCATTCCATGCGCTTTGATCAAGCGACCCCCATCCAAGAAGCCGCCATTCCCGTGATACTTGAAGGCAAAGACATTATTGCCTGCGCACAGACTGGCACTGGCAAAACCGCCGCCTACCTGATTCCGATCATGCAGCGCATCATGCAACTGCCCGATGGCCACACACGGGCATTGGTCCTCGCCCCGACCCGAGAATTGGCACAGCAGATCGACCAAAACTTTCAAGCCATCGGCTATTTCACAGGTGTGACCTCTGTCGCCATCTTTGGCGGAAAAGATTCCAAAGGCTGGGATAGTCAGAAAAATGCCATCGAAAATGGAGTAGATGTCATGATCGCCACGCCCGGACGATTTCACCTGCACAATACCCTCGGCTACATGGATCTTAGTGGGGTCGAGATTGTGGTGCTTGATGAAGCCGATAAAATGCTTGATATGGGATTTCATGCAGATATTATCAAGATCATCGAGCAACTTCCTCAAAAGCGGCAAACGGTCATGTTTTCTGCGACCATGCCCAAAAAGATCCGCCAATTGGCTCATGAGATTCAGCAAAACCCTGTGGAGGTTAACTTCAATCTAGCCAAGCCTGCTGCGGGCATTGATCAAAAAGCTTACTGTGTGTATGACGAGCAAAAGCTGCCCTTGCTCAAGCATTTGATCAAAGAAAAGGACATCGATAGCATGATCATTTTTGCTTCCAGCAAGCTAAAAGTTGACGAGATTGATCGCGAACTGCGCAAGCAAGGTGTGAACGTACGGGCCATGCACTCCGATAAGGAGCAAGAAGAGCGCACAGAAACTCTTCAACAATTCAAGGCCAAGCAGTTTCCCATCATCGTAGGCACCGACGTACTGGCTCGCGGAATTGACATCGATAACCTCAGCCATGTGCTGAATTTTGACTGCCCACGCGATGCAGAAGACTACGTGCACCGGGTAGGCCGCACCGCTCGCGCCAGCAAAACGGGAGAGGCCATCACATTTGTAAATCCCAGAGACTTTCGTCGCCTCGCCAATATTGAGCGATTGATCGAATCTGAAATCCCGAAACCGCCGATTCCTTCTTTCCTCGGCGATACACCAACTTACAGTGCCACCGCCTCCCATTCCTACGAGGACAGGGGCCCAAAACGCAATGGGCGTGGATCCTCCAAGCCTAGGTCTTCTGCTCCCCGATCTGGCTCCACCTCCTCCTATGCTCCTTCCCAAGGTGCTACGCCTACTCAAGTCCCTACCCAAGACGGAGAAGTGCGCAAGCGCAAGCGTGGCGGCAGACGTCGGCCAAAAGGTCCTAATTCCCCCAATGGATCAGGACCATCCAGGACCGAGTCTTGAGTTTTTTTTGGAGATCGGGGGCGAATATTTGGAAGAGTCTCCTAATGACTGCATATTTGCAGACGGTTTCTTCTTCAGGATTCCCTTTGAATGGGAGCTTAGCTCAGTTGGTTCAGAGCACCTGCCTTACAAGCAGGGGGTCACAGGTTCGAGCCCTGTAGTTCCCACCTTTCGATGGCTGGTATGTAGAAGTCAGTCTCGCTTATTGTTTTTTGTGTTGCTTTTGTTTTTGACGAAATAACTCTTGTGAAAACGCGTCGGCATCCAGCTCCGCTCTTTCAATGGTTGTCTCGGACAGAATCACGTTTTGGGGGATTAGCTCAGTTGGTTTAGAGCGCTTGCTTCACACGCAAGAGGTCACTGGTTCGAATCCAGTATTTCCCACCCAAAAGCTGGCCGTAAGGTCAGCTTTTTTTATGTAGGAAGGCTTCTGGATACAGCTTTTTGCCTCATTGCTTCTTGCTTATTTCTAATGAACACAGCCAGAAGTAAAAGCTAAATTAAGGAGCCGAAATTCCTTCAGTTGCCCCGTGCCCTATTCAATCGCTGACCTCTATGTCCGTTTGGGAAAAAATCAACAGCCGTCGAAATAGTACATATCTCGTCCTTGCAGTAGGGATCGTCTTCATTGCGATCATCCTTGTGAACACACTTGCCAGGAACCCTAGTGCTTACGAGAGCAAGCTTCAGCAATTCAGGGAAAACCGAAATCTGTTTTTCAAAAATTCTCCTGAAAGCCCCATTGACCGCGATCTCAAGCCTCAATTTGAAGGGTTGGCTTATTTCCCTGCCAACGAAGCCTTCGTCTGTGAAGCTACCCTGGCACGCATTCCGCGCCCTGACACCCTCCGTATGTTGATGACCAACGGCACTTTCCAGCGCATGGTGAAACTGGGAACGGTTACCTTCACCCTCCAGCAGCGGCTCTACAGCCTGACAGCCTTTCGCACCCCCGAAGCCATTGCCAATAGTGAGCTATTCATTCCCTTCACTGACCTCAGCTCTGGCAACAGTACCTATGGCGGCGGCAGGTATCTCAACGTGGCCATGCAAGAACCCTTAGTGCTTGATTTCAATTACGCTTATCATCCAGACTGCCTCTACAACGATGGATTTGCTTGCCCAATCCCACCCTCCGAAAACAGAATTGATGTAGAGATTGCTGCAGGGGAACGATTGCCCGAAGGACTCGGCAGTTGATGCCTTTTCGGCGTATCTTAGTATCCCTATCGACCATCTCAGTTTTCTTACTGAGATATTCACTGTCGCAGGACGTAATTTGCTCCAGGCAAATACGTCCGTTTCACTAGCTTCGCGAACATGAGTATGCGTTTGATCGCCCTGGCCGCCTGGGTCTTTATGTCCTTGATCCATTGCCCAGCCCAAGATGGCAGCATTCGGGCCAGCTTTGTGGAGGTAGAGGTAAAGCTCAGCCCACGTAATGAGCGGCTGGCTGGCACCCTACGGGTGCACGTAAAAGGCCCTATCAGCGAGGAAGAGTGGTCGCTTCCGGAGGGTTTGGAGATAGCGAAAGTTACGCTCAATGAGCAACCAGCTAATTTTAGACTCACGCCCCAAGGTTTCTACCTCTTCGCTACAAAAGAAGATTCCCGGCAAGTGCAGCGCCTTCAAATCGTCTTTTCAGGTGCTCCAGTAGAAGCCGCCACGACATGGAGGGTGGACGAAGATGGGCTTCCCTGGATTCGCTTGCGAGGAGGATCTCAAGCGGCTGGTTGGCATCCTTGGCTGCCGACTTCGTGGCAGTTACCCGACACCCTCTGGCGGTCGCTCATTCTATCAGGCGGGATTCATCCGATTGGCGATGGAAAGATCGCTGCGGCGACGGATTGGCCGGGCGGGGATAAGCGATGGGTGATCGGGCAGCGAACCCAAGCGGGCATGGGCGAAATCCTGATAGGAAATTATGTCCAATTTTCGAACATCCAGCACACTTCACGGGGCCTCAAAGAATGGCACTTTTGGGTGCCTGAGTGCCGATTAGAAAGCGCGCAGGTGCATTATGCGGAGGTGCCAGCCATTTTGCGGCTCCTCGAAAGCCATTGGGGTCCGCTGCAAGAGGCTGACCTGGGGCCGCGCAGTTGGGTTGAGAAACCTGGAGCGCATGTCGAGGAAAGCCGGGTGTATGGACGCAGCGCGCCGGGATATTCCCCAGCGTTGGTCCGCGAAGTCGCTGCCTTTTGGATCGGCGCCCCTGGTATGGCAAGTGCATCGCCACTGAGGGAAGCGATGTTTCAAGTCGCGGAATGGCTCTGGATTCAACGACAGTTTTCGCCCACGGTGCAAGATAATTTTGCTGCTACCTATCGGGAACAATCAAAATACTGGGGTGCTTGGCTTTTACTGCAGCTTGCCAGCCAGCAGGGACAAAGTTGGTCTCGACACTGGGAGGTCATGATGGGCCTTGCTAAGGATCCCACTGTCGCAGATGAGGACCTACGCCGCTGGATGATTGATCATGTTTCTCCTTCGCTAGGTCCTGTGTTTTCACAGTATCTTGACGAGAAACGCTTGCCTGTGTTTGAATTTCAGCTTGAAAAAAAGCGCAAACGCTGGTCTATGAAGTATCGTTGGACTGATACTGTGCCGGGGTTTTCTTGGACAGTGGAAGTCATACATGCGGGTAAAACGATTTACTTGTCACCCGGACCAGGATGGAAGGAAGAAGCCTGGACGCGAGGAGGAGGGAAAACTTTTATCATAGACGAAGCGCAAGGACTTTTTGAAATTCGCTCAGAATGAACTACCTACTATCTCACACCTTCCGTTTATCAGGCCTGTGCCTCCTCGCGATGATGCTGAGCGGGTGTCCAGCCAGGCCAGGACTTCTCTCTAGTGGAAGCAATACTGGCACAAACCAGCCAGTCAGCACGGAAGAAGATATTTTCGATGCGAATATCAAAACCGTTCGGTTGTACCGAGAGGGAACCCCAGGCACGGCGCCCGTTACATTTATTGGGCCTTTTGATCCGCTCACGCTGGACTTCGACGAGTTGCATTCGCCCACCGAACGGGAATCAGAATTTTTTGTGGACCTCGTTGCGTGTGATGAATATTGGCGACCTGCCCGAATTTTGCCTATCGAATTTTACGATGGATCTACCCTAGATCGAATCCAAGAGTTTCAGCGCTCTGAATTCGGCAAAGTACCTTACGTCCACTACCGATACCAGTTTCCGCAAGAAAATGAGACCTTTAAGCTATCTGGAAACTACCTCATCAAGGTGCTGAGAAATGGAGACCCCAATGAAGTAGTACTCACCCGGCGTTTCGTCGTGGTTGAAAGTCTGGTAGGGTTTGAGTTGACAGGAGAATTTTCTCAGGCTTCCCGGCGTCGCCGAATGGAGGAGCTGGATTTTTTTGTTAATCCTGGCCAGTTGGAGTTGTTTGACCCGATGAATGACTTGAGGGTGAACCTTTTGCCTAACTTTTGCTGGCAACAAGCGGTCGAGCTATCACCGCAGAATTTGGTTCAGGGTCAACTGAGATTTGATATTGATTTATTGACCAGCGTGCCCAACGGTCATGAGTTCAGACAGATGGACATTCGCAGCACGCGCTTTCTTTCCGAGTCGGTGCAAGATGTGGAAGAGCGCGACGAGGTGTTTGATGTGTATTTGTTTTCGGACGAGCCTTGGCTGACGAATACCTTTGGGAGACAGCCTGATTTTAACGGTCAATATTTGATTGAAGTCCAAGAATGGCCGCAGCCCAATGTGCAGGCAGATTATGTATATGTGTATTTTTCCCTGCCTCGCCGCGAGAAATTTTCGAATCGCGAGGTGTACGTGATGGGAAGATTCACGGACTGGCACGCAAGGGCCAGCAATCGAATGCAGTGGAATGAAGAACTAAAGCGCTATGAATTATCGCTTTTGCTCAAGCAAGGATTTTATAATTATCAATACGCTACCACCACAGCTTCATCCCCTGCTCCTGAAAATTCGACCTTTCAAGGAAGGCTCACCGATGCAGAAAACCTCTACTACGTCATTGTCTATTTCCGAGGACCACTGGATCGCAATGATCGGGTAGTGGGATTTTGGTCTGTGAATGGGTAGGATTGTATCGATAGATTTTTTTCAAGCTTATGCGAGAAACGCATCGAGGCTCAATTCATCTCTGGAAGACTATCTTTTAAAATGACCCACGCGCTGCTGGTACTATCGGCTGGCATCAAAGGATCGCTTATATGGCTAAAATCTGCACCAGCATCATTCACCAATAGCACATAGAGCGTCATGCCAAGGCAAAGCACGGAAACAAGGAGCATCCAGATGTATTTGCGGTGACTCATGAGCACAAAGGATGTTATTCAGCAGCTTGATAAATGATAGATCGATAACCGGAAATAAAGTAACCTGAAAAAGTTACCTTTTCTGACTCACAATGAAGGATCGTGTAGCATTGGCGAGTAAGCGCGTCTCCACGCTTTATGAATGCTCCACAGTTCTCGGGGCCCATTCGCACTAGAAGCTCTCCTGGTCCTACAAAAGAGCGGGAGGAAGAGACGACAAGCAAAAACAAGAAAGCCTGCACGGGAAATGCAGGCTTTCTTGCGCAGTGGGTGAGAAGCCCTCTATACTTTCTGGCCGATTGCCCGAGCCATGGTAATACCGATCTCAGCAGGAGTTTCCACTACGTGAATTCCACAAGATTTCATCACAGCCATCTTGGCCTGAGCGGTGCCTTGACCACCAGAGATGATCGCGCCAGCATGGCCCATGCGTCGTCCCGGAGGAGCAGTCTGTCCGGCGATAAATCCTACGACAGGCTTTTTCACATGGTCGCGAATCCATTCGGCAGCGATTTCTTCATTAGAACCACCGATTTCGCCTATCATGATAATCCCCTCGGTAGCAGGATCTTCGTTGAAGAGCTTGATGATGTCAAGGTGTGTGGATCCGATGATGGGGTCTCCGCCGATCCCTACACAAGTAGATTGGCCCAGACCCTGCTTGGACACCTGATCTACCGCTTCATACGTGAGGGTGCCGGATCGGCTAATGATGCCAATGTTGCCTGGATGGTGAATGAATCCGGGCATGATCCCAAGTTTGCACTCTCCGGGAGTGATCACTCCGGGGCAGTTGGGTCCAATCATGCGCACGCCGCGGTCGTCGATATACTTTTTGGCGTAAATCATGTCCCGCACCGGAATGCCTTCTGTGATGGTCACGATCAGCGAAACGCCAGCATCAGCTGCTTCCATGATGGCGTCGGCTGCAAATGCTGGTGGCACAAAGATGATGGATACGGTGGCTCCCGTCGCCTGGACGGCATCGTAGGCAGTATCGAACACCGGGCGATCCAAGTGCGAAGTTCCCCCTTTATTGGGTGTGACTCCACCCACGATCTGGGTGCCATATTCGATCATTTGAGAGGCGTGGAAAGAGCCTTCTTTCCCAGTAAAACCTTGGACAATGATCTTGGTATCTTTGTTGACCAGAATGCTCATGAGGAGGGGATTGTTTCGAATCAGCGGATGTAGAGAAATTTCGCTGGCAAGATAGCATTCCCTTCCAGAAACCCCAAGGTGGAAGTGGAAAAAGGCAGGGATCGTACACGTTGCTGAGGCAGCTGCCAGTCCGCTTCTTTTCTGTTCATGGACTTAGAATCCATAGATCACACCAATGCCAAAGTTGGAGACATCGTAGGGACTTCTCGTATCAGTGCCGGCTGCGTTGGGAAAATTGAGGCTAGTTTGCACAGGGAGGAGCGGCGCATGTATCCGACCTGTGAAATAACTTCCTCTTCCGCGGAAAGTCAACTGGAGCATGGCCTGTGGAATGACGAAGAGCCCTGTGACATTGGTAAGGCCGAATGTAGTATTGGTGATGGTGTTAATGTAATTAAAGCCTCCTCCTACTCCCAGGGAAATTCCAACAGGCTGGGTGTTGTATGGTGTGGACAAAGCGCCCAGCCTCGCTGTGAGATACACGGGTAGTTGCCCGAGGAAATTCACTCTGAATTGATTTGCAGGGCTAATAAAGTTGAGTCCCACCTGCGCCGTCGCATCTACGCCGACGCTCATGACGTCATTTCGGTGGGCGAAATAGTAGTACCCTCCCAGGCAAAAGGTGTAGTAACTGGGGATGACCACTTCGCCGTATCTGCTATTGTCAGCTTCTTGTACTTGGAAGAATTCCCACATAAATCCCAGGTGAGGGACAATCTTGTCAGAAATTTGGGCTTGGGACGCCTGTGGGATCAGGAATAGTGCTGTGAGAAGGATAGCACCAAAGAATGATTTCATAGATGGATGTATTGAAAAGAAAATGTCGGTTGGGGGCGGTAAACAGACAAAAGGCGGCAACGCTGTTGTAAACCGTCATGAAAAGTACGTAATTTTCCTAGATGGAGGTTGCCGAATTGATCCTTGTAGTCGAAAGAGGCTAGCTTCGTACCTGATGATTGAACCTTGTGAATCAACTACCCCATGAGCCGGTGGGCCAGCGCCACCACTTTCAACTTGCAGATTCTCCCCGAGACCCCACAAGCCTCATTCGGCTGTGGGTCACCCCTATCCGGATCTATCTGGTGCGCATCGCGATGAGCGGCAAACTGCTCCAAATCAGTGAGTTCCGAAACGATGGAGGACTTCCACCAGCCCCTTTTCTACAATTTGTCTTGGAATCTTCTCCCGCCCTAGGTATGCCTGCCATGCGGCGAGAACTCGTTTTGACAGAGACACCCGTAGCCATTCTACCCGAGGCCTGGGTCAAAGATTTTACCCCCATAGAGGCCGCAAGATTGATCATCTCTCCGCAGGCGACGGTCTCCAATGTGATTTTTTTTCCAGAAGAAGGCACCGATTGGGGTGCCCTGTTGATCCAAACGCATCCGTGGGCAGAGACCCTGGACAGATACTGGCCTGAGTATCGCATCCGTCACGCGGCGGGTCTCATTTGGCAGTCGATGCAGGAAGTAGTGAGCCAATTTCCGCGATGTCTCTGGGTGCAGGTGTTAGAGGAGCGCGTTTTGTTGATCGCGGCACGGGAAGGTTCGTCCTTGCGTCTGCTGAATGCGTACTTGTGCAAAGATGAGGCTGACCGTCCTTACTATGTCCAAGCGGTGAAAGAGACTCTGGGTTGGGAGGAAGGGCAGGTGGCCATTCTATGTGCCGGCGAGCTGGATCAGCCACCTCCTCCCGGCTGGCTCCGGTGGGATGGACTTCATGCCTCGGCCCCTCGTTCTCTCCTAAGGGCCTGGCCCACTGCTTTAGCCCACACCCCTTGGTGGAAATTTGTGTGTATGCTCACCAATTTTCACACCTCTTCCCATGTCAAGCCCACAAGCTAGCGGTGAGCAGCTCGGCACTGTGAGCAGAAAGGTCATCCTGTTTTCAGGAAGAAACAGCCATTGCTGAGAATTTTACCTACTTTTCCTTACGCTTTCTTTCCCTCATGCGCATCATCGGCGGAATCTATGGTGGCAGGGTCCTCCGCATCCCTAAAGGACTTCCGGCAAGGCCCACCACAGACCGGGCCAAGGAGGCCCTTTTCAATATGTTGACTCATCGGATTGACTGGGAAGTGACCGATGTGCTGGACCTATTCACCGGCACCGGAAACATTGCCATTGAATGCGCCAGCCGGGGTGCCAAGTCCGTAGTCGCGGTGGATCAGGATAGCAAAAGTGTCGCGCACCTCCAATCTCTTAGTGACGAATGGGGAATTTCGCGCCTCTTGGTACGAAAAGTGGATGTTTTCACCTTTCTGAAGCAAGCTCCCGCTCCATACGGATTGATTTTCCTGGATCCTCCCTACGATTGGGCGAGATTAGATGAGCTCCTGACTCAGCTTCTGTCTCCCACCTGGCTGGCGGATGATGGCCTCTTGGTTGCGGAGCACCGTTCCAACAAAGACTTGAGCCAGCTACCTGGCTGGATTGATTCCAGGGCCTATGGCGATAGCCGATTCACCTTTTTTGAACTGCCTCCTCCCTCATAATATGTCTTCCCTTCACGTTTCAAATGACTTGATCAACTGAAAAAGCGACTTGTTGACTTTCTCTTTTCAGGTATCCATTGTTACTTTCATTCTGAATTTATGCCTATGATGAGCTCCAAAATCGCTGTGTTTCCAGGATCCTTCGACCCGATCACGGCAGGTCACGAGGAAATCGTGCGGCGTGGTCTCAAGTTATTTGACGAGATCATTGTAGCCATAGGGGTAAATAGCGTAAAGCAATACTTTTTCTCGTTGGAGGAGCGACTGGACATGCTGCGGATGACATTTGCCGACGAGCCTGCCATTCGGATCATGAGCTACCAGGACCTCACCGTCAATTTTGCCAGATCTCAAGGAGCTTTTTTTTTGCTTCGCGGCCTTCGCGGTCCCCAAGACCTCACATATGAGCAGCCGATTGAGCTCATCAACAAGCACATGGCCCCAGATATCGAAACGGTGCATCTCATCAGCAAGCCAGAGACGGCTGCCATTTCGTCGACGATAGTTCGAGAAGTGATCAAGTATCAAGGAAACATAGAAGGATTGCTGCCCGATCACGTCGTGTCATTTGTCAAAGCCAAGCATTATCAGCACTCCAAAACTTGAACAGCACGAATGGGGCCGTTGAAAATGGGGCATGTTTTTATCATGGAAGGGAGGTCTAATCTCGTGCTTTGTTGGTGATGAAGAGATAGATTTTTTATCCATTTTTCCTGCATGGCTCTCCTTATTGTTGTTCCTTTTTGGAGTCCAAGACTTGATTACACGCTTGACCTCCTTTTCACCAGGATTCTGGGGATCCCTTTTGTCTGTCTTGAGCAAAAAGATTTCTCAGCTGTCAGCGCCTTGAATCCAACTTTGTGGTATGGCATTCAAGGTGAGGCAGGGGATATCGTCGTGCCCGATGCAGGGTTACTGTGGGAAAAGGACATGAAAGGGCCCCTTCCCGAGCGAGGGGAGGGAACACCGCCTCGTTTGCATTGGAACCGTCCTGCACGAGAAGAAGTGCAGGGTGCTTGGCATTTTGACGTGTTCAGTGCGACTTTTTTTGTGGTGAGCGAATACAGTTTTTATCTATCCGAGTCACGCGACCAGCATGGGCGATACCTTGAAGAAGATCCCTTGCCAGGACTTTGCTTGGGCGAATCACCAGTGGTACACCATTGGGCTGCAGCGTTAGCGGAAGCCTTGCATGCACGATACCCAGCATTGGCCATTGCGCAGCGTACCCCTCACTATCCGCACCGGATCACCTTCGACTTGGATCAACCCTGGAAGTATCGGTTCAAGCCCCTGGCGATTCAAGCGGGCGGGCTGTTGCGGGATGTGCTCAGGCTAGATGCGCAGCGCCTGCGCGAGCGTTGGCGAAGTTGGGTGTTCGGCAAAGATCCCTTCGATACATTTCACCAGATCACTCACCTGGCTGCTCCGAGCTGCACAACGTTTTTTATCCTGCTGGCGCGCAGCCATGCGCACGACAGCCGCTTCACTTGGCGACATCGGCGTTGGCGCCGTCGGATCTCCTGGCTACACGAGCTGGGCTATGAAGTGGGGATCCATCCAAGTTACGAAGCGAGTGAACGTCGGGGCGAAATTGAAGCGCAAGCGCTGCGCTTAAAAGAAATCACGGGTGTAGCGCCGCGAAGCAGTCGGATGCACTTCTTGCGCTACCAGCTTCCCGGCACACGGAGAGAACTCATCGCAGCGGGAATTCTTGAAGATTTCACTCCTTGTCGGATCGCAGGGGGGGGATTTCCGCAGGGAATGGCCATCCCTTATCCATGGTATGATTTGCAAGCAGACTGCGTCACCTCGCTGATGTTGCACCCGACGCTGTTGATGGACCGCACATTGCTGAGCTACCTACGGCTTTCTTCAGCGGAGGCGGCAATGGAGGTAGATCGGCTCTGGCAAAAATGCGAGGAAGTGAATGGGGCCTTTGTCGTATGTTTGCACAACGACGCCTTGAGCGAGTCGGAAGAATGGCGCGGCTGGTCTGGGTTATTCAGCGATTTGATCAGACGAATCTCAGCCACCAGAGCCTGTGAGTAATTACACTGTCGCCCGATATTCCCATCGTGCCATTGATCCTGCGCAGTGGGACGAATGGATTCTGCATTCACCGGAGGGAGGGGTATTTCACTTACATGGCTATGCAAGCATCGTAGCGCCGGAATGGGAAGCGTTGATCGTCAGCAGAAATGGGCATTGGGAAGCCGTACTGCCCTTTGTCCTATCTTCCCGATTCGGGATTGGTCGATCGCTTCAGCCGCGTTTTACGCAGTATTGGGGTGTATGCTTTGCGCCTAGGGATGGCAGCCATTACGACACCTACAGTCGAAAAAAAGAGATTCAGGAGCAACTCCTCCTGGCATTACCTCCCGTGCAGCAGGTGATTTGGCAATTCTCGCCCTACTTTGACTACCCGCTGCCTTGGCACTGGAGTGGATTTTCACTTCAGCTTCGCTATACCTATCAGGTGCAATTGACCCAAGAAAAGTTAATATTGGCAGAGGCGGCTCCAAGTCTTCGCAGGAAGCTGCGCCAAGGTCGTGACCTCGTAGTAGCAAATGAGGAGCGACCAGCAGTGATGATCGATTTGCTGCAGAAGCAGGCCCAAGCCGGTCATCGTATCATCGGTCAGCAGAACGGAGATTGGGAGCGGGTTCGCACCCTGATTCAGTACCTGATAGATCAGGGTTATGGGCGAATGCGTGTGGTGCAGTCGGCGGGGGGAGAAGTCTTGGGAGCAGCGATATTTGTGCGTTATCGGCGGCAAGGAATGTACCTGATTGGCACCTATGATCCCTCAAATCGAGCGCAAAAAGCCATGCCCGTGCTCATTTGGGAAGCGATGAAAGAAGATTTGGCAGCGGGAATGACAATTTTCGATTTTGAAGGATCGATGATTCCGGGCGTCGAACGATTTTTTAGAAGGTGGGGAGCTAAGCCGATTCCTTATCTTCAGGTTCGTAAAAATACCCTACCTTTATTGATAAGATGGATAAGCGAGTCACGGTAATAGGCGATCAGCCGTCCTATTTTAATCAGATCCTATTTGAAATGCGGGACCAGGTGGCCCAGCAGGACAAAATGCGCTTTCGGCGCAACCTCACCCGCATGGGCAGCTTGTTGGCTTATGAGGTCAGCAAAGAGCTGGACTACGAGCGCCGTCACGTGGTGACGCCTCTTGGGGAGCTGGACATGGACTTGCCAGCGGAACAGCCTATTATCATCTCGATTCTTCGAGCTGGACTGCCATTTCATCAAGGGTTCCTCGACCTCTTCGACGAAGCAGACAATGGGTTCGTTGCGGCTTATCGCCACGTGACGCGTGGTAATGAGTTTGTGATCAAGGTGGAGTACCAAGCCCTTCCCAGCATCACAGCGCGCACGATCATCTTGATCGATCCGATGATAGCCACAGGGAGGAGTGTCGTGATGAGCTATCGCCAAATGCTGGAGCGAGGCCGCCCAGAAAAAGTAATTATTGCCGGGGTTGTCGCCAGCGAAGAGGGCATAGAATACGTCCTTCGTCAAATCCCCGGAGCTAGGATCTTCGTAGGAGCAGTGGACCGCGAACTCACGGCGAAGTCATATATTGTGCCAGGTATAGGAGATGCAGGTGACCTGGCTTTTGGCCCCAAAGATTTTCCATGATGAAGCTTGAGCAAAGAATGCGGCGACTTCTTTCATACATATGATGATCTACGCGTCCATTTTTTTGCTCGCCATGCTCAAGTTTCTGGTGGCGCTGGTAGCTGCGGTTGCCAATCCCAATTGGGGTTTTTGGGAGGTGGTGCTTACGGCTGGTCTTGGCGCGTGGAGCAGTGTGATCCTCTACGCTTTTTTTGGTACTGCCTTTCGGAGGTGGCTCCAGCGGAGATTCCCGCGCCGAAGCCCCGTGAAGTATTCCAGGAAAAAAAAGCTCTACCTCTTGTGGAAACGGTATGGACTCGTTGGGGTCTCCTTCCTTTCTTTGGTGATCTCACCGATGGTCTCTGTAGGAATTGCTGTGTCTTTTCGCGAAGACATTCGGAGAATTATTTTTTGGAACAGCCTGAGCATCATTTTTTGGACCTTGGTTTTTGCATCCTTTCGAGAATTTGTAGTGACTTGGTTTGCATAAGGGGGACGGTGACTTTATGATCAACTCTGGTTCTTGAAAATAAATGATAGAAAATACAGGGTGCTCCAAGCCAAATCGCTGATAATCAAAAAGTTACGTTCTGCGTTGGCTGCTTCTTCAGCGTTTCCCTTTTCGGAGGTCTTTCTGGCAAAGATATTAGCAACTAGAAATTGTGTTGCCTTTGCGTTTCAAAGCCTCGGGGGCAAATACTTCTCTTTCGAATCCCTCGTTAACTTGTAGGTAATTCAAAAAGGGTTTCCATTGTGAAGGTTTTCCCTTATTTTGTAATATAGGCGAGTGAGAGCCTAGAAAGTCATTCTTGACCTCCTCAGACTTTGAGCATGCACCCATCCACCTCTATTCTATGAAACCAGTCCTGTACGCATCCGCATTGTTCGTGGCAATGACCTTGGTGCTTTTTACACAAGGTTTTGGCCAAGGCCCAGGCATTCAGGCCTATACTTCTGGCGAAAATTTTCGCAAGCAAAACAATTGTCGCGATGCGATCACCAAATACGATGAAGCGATCAATCTCGAGCCCGGAAACTACAAATATTATTTCCAGCGGGGCAAGTGTCAGTACACCCTGAAAGACACCGAAGCTGCCATTGAGTCCTTCAAATCTGCTGTTCAGTATCAGCCCAATTTCACGCCTGCTTATTCTCTGCTTGCCAAAATTTACAAGACAGAGAATGACAATCAGAATGCGATCTACTACTATGAGCAGGCAGCCCGCTACGAATCGAACAACAAGCGGAAGGTACAATACCAGCTCCTGCTGGTCAACCTCCTCCTCAAGGATGATCGGGTATATGACGCCAAGCGGCACATCGACGATGCGCGCACGCTCGACCCAGACAACCCCAATATCCTTTATTACAGCGCAGAAATCAGTGTGCAAGATGGTCGCTGGGAAGAAGCTCGCCAAGCCTTCGAGCAGGCGCTGGGTTCTGATCGTCTCAAGACAGCACCTCCCGCTGAACAGGCAAAGTATTACTATGGGTTGGGCCTGTGCTTGAGCAATCTTGGCGATTCTGCTGGTGCGCAACGTGCATGGGCCAAGGCAAATTTTGGACCCTACAAACAGCTCATCCAGCAGCAGATGATGAAGACGAACCACGTCTATTATTACAAGATTGCGGTGAGCTACTATTTGAATGGGGAATACACCGAGGCGGAAACACATATCGCCAAAGCCATGGAGCTTCAGCGAAATTTTAGCAGTGCCCTGGTGCTCAAAGGGAAGATCGCCCAAAAACAAAACAACATTCGCCAAGCGATCCAGTACTATGAGCAAGCCATCAGTAGCGAGCCCAATCCCGCCAAAAAGGTGCAGATGTACACCATGATCGCTAATCTTCAACTCAGCAACAACGATGCATACGGAGCGCTCAGTACTGTGAACCAAGCCTTGCAAGTGGATCCCAAAGGTTCGGCAGTGTTGTTCTATTTGAAAGCGAAGGCAGAGTATGACTCTTCTCGATTCAGTGATGCCGCTAGCACCTTGCAAACGCTGCTGGCCGCTGGCGTGGACACGAAGTCCAAGGCAAAGTACTCCTTCATGCTCGGGATGGCCTCCAAAAAGACTTCAGATTTTGCCACTGCCAAAGAAGCGTTCAAGAATGCCATGTATGGTCCCTACAAGCCAGCGGCCATGGTAGAGCTGAACAAAATGGAAGAGAGATAAGAGTCTTCGGACTTTGTCCTTTCTAGTTTAAAGATATTTTCGGTCTGCCTCAGATCACCTTAGCTTCTTAGGAACGCTTTTCGGTGACTGAGGCAGACTTCTTTTTTGGGGAAAAGGGGAAGGCTTGGATAGTCCTAGAAAAAGGAATTTCGTGGTATTAAAACCCGCTTGAGGGCAAGATCGGCTTGTCTATGGAGCTGCTATCCTGATCAGGTAAAAACAATTTGTTCTTCTCCCTCGATGGTCACCCTGGAATGGTCACTTTGGGTGCAATGTCCCACAACCTGCGCCAGTAATTCAAATTCCCCGGCTATATCGATGATCGCCTTCGCCGTTTCTGCGTCCGTGTACACTTCCAGTCGGTGGCCCATGTTGAGGACTTGGTACATTTCTGCCCAGCTAGCTCCTGAAGAAGCCTGAATGAGTGAAAACAGGGGAGGGGTAGGGAAGAGGCGATCCTTGACGACGTGGACTTGATCAATAAATTTCAAAACCTTGCTCTGCCCACCACCTGTGCAGTGGATCAGTCCGTGGATTTTGTCGCGGAAGCGGTCCAGCACGGGTTTCATCACTGGCAAGTAGGTTCTGGTGGGACTGAGAAGCGCTTTTCCCACAGGGATGGGAAGCGAATCGACCCGGTCGCTGACTAGATATTTGCCCGAATAGACCAGTTCGCGCGGGATGTTGGCGTCGTAGGTCTCAGGATACAGATCGGCATAGCGAGAAGCTAAGAGATCGTGCCGCGCGTTGGTGAGGCCATTAGAACCGATCCCGCCGTTATACTCGGCCTCATAAGTCGTGCGACCAAAGGAAGCCAGTCCCACCACGACATCTCCAGGACGAATGCCTTCATTGGTAATGACCTGATGGCGGGGAAGCCGCGTAAAGGCGGTTGCATCGTGAATCAGGGTTTTGACCAAATCACCCACATCAGCCGTCTCTCCGCCCGCATTGGTGGCGTCAATGCCATAACTTCTGAGCATGTCAAAAAAGGCTTCCATGCCAAGGAGCATTTCAGCAAGGACCTCGCCCCCCACAAAGAATTTATTCCGCCCGATGGTATTGGAAAAAATAAATGGTCCGGTGGCCCCAGCACAGAGCATGTCATCGGTGTTCATGACAATGGCATCTTGGGCGATCCCGCGCCATACGGAGAGGTCTCCCGTTTCTTTCCAATACAAGTAGGCCAGCGAAGACTTCGTCCCAGCCCCGTCGGCGTGCATGATGCTACACCAGTCTGGGTCTCCCGCGCTCAGATCTGGCAATATCTTGCAGAAAGCGCGTGGAAACAGGCCTCTGTCCAGATGAGAGATGGCGGCATGAACGTCTTCCTTTCCGGCTGAAACGCCGCGCTTGGCATAGTTGCTACTCATGGAAATATGGGACTTGGGATAGGCGGAAGAATTTATAGATCTAGGCGACAAGTTCGCCAACTTGGGGATATGAAAAAAATATGTGCTCTGTTTGCCATTGGAGATCTCTCACTGTGCGGGTGGGGAATGCCAGTGGTGGCGAGTAGGCAAAGCAATCATTGGAAAGGGACCATCAGTACTAGTGGAATTGATGCAGAGCAATTAAATGTATCAATATTGTTCATGAAAAAGGGTATGTCCTGATGTGGACATACCCTTTATAAATTTTTCTAAGCACTGAGCAAAAAAGTCCTAGCCGATCAGTCAAAGCTGATTTTGAGGATTCGGAATTCCGTACGGCGATTCGCTTGTTCGTCTTCGTCACTCATCTCTGGGAAGATCATGAGTTGGGATTCACCATAGCCAAACCAAGTCAGGCGTGAGGGCTGAATTCCATTTTCGATGAGGAATTTCACTACGGCCAAAGCCCGGTTGTTGGAGAGGGAGAAATTGTAATTCTCCAAGCCATTGCTATCAGTATGAGAGCCGAGCTCCACATCGATGTTGTTGTTTACCGAGAGCAGGTTGACGAGTTTTTTTAGCTCTTGCAGGGCGTCAGGCCGAAGGTAATACTCGTCGTAGTCGTAGTAGATGTTGGGGAGAGCGATCGGTGTTCCGATAACGATAGGCTCCAGCTCAATGTCGATGTTTTGCACCAACTCTGTGTCTTTGTTGACTCCAAGCGTGCTCACCTCCTCTTCGTTGGCGAGATAGTCATCCGCGTTGCCCAGCACGATGTAGGTCTTCTCAGCCTCCAAAGAAAACTCGTAGCGCGCACGCTGATCAGTTTTGAAGGTATCGAGTGGATTGCTTCTCTGCCCATTGATCAGCTCATAGAGAATGGCTTCGGCGAAAGGAATGGGTTGCTTATTGGACTTGTCGCGAATGAGTCCAGTGACGGAGATATCGTACTGGATGGGAACACGCTTGATGCGTCGGCCCCAGTAGATATCATCTTTTCCGACTCCTCCCGGGCGATCGGAAGTAAAGAGGACCGTGGAATCGTTGTCCATCCAGAGGCTTCCGAAGTCGTTGTAACTGGTATTGATGGGCGCTCCAAGGTTCACAGGTTCGCCCCAGGCACCGATTGCGCCTTCGGCGTAGTAGAGGTCATACCCGCCAAATCCAGCCAAGCCTTCTGAAGCGAAGTAGAGCTTGTCGCCCGTGCGATTGACAAAAGGCGTGGCTTCATTAAAAGGGGTGTTGACTGTGTTGCCCAGATTTTGCGGCTCAGACCATCCCGTGCCGACTCGTCTGCTAAACCAAAGATCGTTGCCGCCAATGCCACCGGGTCGGTCCGACACAAAGAAGAGGGTTCTTCCGTCGGCTGTGATGAATGGCTGGCGATCGTCGGTAGGCTCCTGCTTGGTCTTGCCGCGGTCGTTGACAATGACGTCGCGAGTCCCATTGATTTCTTCGATGAAAATAGGCTTGCCCCACTCTTTGGCTACAGGGTCGTAGCGAGATTCGTAGATGGAGCAGCCGTTTTTATTTTCCTTGGAATTACACTGCGTGAAGAACATCGTCAACCCATCGCCTGTAAAGGAAGCAGGACCGTCGTTACGCTTGGAGTTGATCGATCTGGAAAAAAAACCTGAGGCTGGGAAGCGGTAGATATCTCCATAGACTGAGTCATTCTCGCGAACGACATAGTAGATATCAGAATCTTTGGCTTCGCCAGAAGCTGCGTCAGTTTTGGCCCTTTTCTTGGGGAGCGGTCGATAGGAGGTGAAAGCGATGAATTTATCCTCCTGGCGTTGGTCAAGGTATGCTGGGAAACCATCACTGTGGGGGGAGTTGAAATCGACTCCTTTGATTCGAAAGTCTGGCTGGGCGGCAAGGGAAGCCTCGGCGATTTCACAGCCTCGAATCTCCAATTTGGCGCGCTCAGATAGTTCGTCTTGTGTGTTGTGACGGGCAAGGAAGATATCGAAGTATTCCTTGGCCTTCCGGCAGTTTGCGAGGCGCTTGTAGGCGAGACCGATTTGAAGGTAGAGGGTGTCGCTGCGGTCGGGGCTGATCTCTGAAGCCTTTCGATACCACCGCAGGGCTTCTTGATAATCTTTGACATAATCGCTGATTCTGCCAAGTTGATAAGCTGCGCGATAGTTATTCGGGTCCAGAGAAAGAACCTCTTGGTAGAGTTTTTCGGCGTCAACGATATAATAAGTGCGAAAGGACTCGTCGGCTTTGCGAAGGAGCTTATCAATCTTCCCGCTGTCTTGTGCTACCAATCCTGCTGGTTCCACACACATTAACAAGAGCAGCAAAGGGAACCACAGCTGCTTAGGTCGAAACGTATTCATAAGAGTGGGTGGATTTGCTTCGTAAAGATGGAAAGTTCAGAGCGAAGTGTTTACAGACAAACATAGAAAAAATAACCCACTTGCTCAAAGACTCTAAAACAAAATGATCCAAAGGAGAAAATCTCCCGCCAATATACAGATAGAAGAGGTGACAAATGACGAAATCGTTGATTTTCCCAGTCCGCCGGCTCCATATTTTGTCTGTAATCCTTGAAAGCAACCAATCAATGAGATTGTCGCCCCAAACAATGCGCCTTTCAACAAGCCTCCCAACAGGTCTCCCAAGGCAAAAAAGTCTCTCACAGATTCGGAAAATGTTTGCGGTGTAATTCCCAAGAAATATCGCGATACGCCGAAAGCTCCCACAAATGCAATCATAACCGCAAAAAAAGTCAGCAGCGGCATCATCAAAGTAAGCCCCAAAAAGCGTGGCATCACCAAGTACCTCACCGGGTCGATCGCCATGGTGCGCAGCGCGTCAATTTGCTCTGATAGCTTCATGGCACCGATCTCTGCGGTCATAGAAGCACCGATTCGGCCTGCGATCACCAAAGCCGTCAGTACAGGAGCCATTTCCATCATCACTACCCGCAGCACTTGTCCGCCCAGCACTGACATGGACACCATCCCTCGAAACTGATAAGCTGCTTGCCAAGCGATGATCGCCCCGGCAAAAAGCCCCACCAATGCGACCAGCGGAATGGAATTGACCCCGACGAAGTCGAGTTGATACACGACCCGCCGACGGTCGTGCCACACATGCTTTAGCGTCCCGATCACTTGGAGCAGAAGGTACCCAAATGCTGCAACTGGAAAAAGGAAGGCGCTTATTCGCTTTCGCATGTCCTTTGGAACGGTGACAAAGTAAAGGTTGACGATGAGACCGAGATGTTGATGAAAGCCATGGAAGATGAATAGAGTTTAGGCCAATCGAAGCTTTTTTTGACACCGCTTTCGGCGAATGATCAACCAGGTAGAAGGAGTATTATCATAACCCTTCCTCAATGTAGGGGAACTTCCTCGGCGGCAACCATCATGATGCCCTCGGCTGACATGGCGCCTAACTGAGTCATGGAAATGGCATTGGAAAGAGATGCCTCGAAGGGCTGTCCTACCTTAATATAGTTGTCGGTGAAGCCAAACATGTGGCCCTGGGCTTCCGTGTCTTCCCAGAGCACGGGCCTGCTTTGCCCTGAAAATTGGGTGTAAAAAGCACGCCGCTTTTTCTCGGAGAGGATTCTCAACATTTCATTGCGGCGGTGGCGCTCTTTCTTCGGCACACGCCCTTCCATGTCGATGGCGAGGGTGTTTTCTCGCTCCGAATAGGTAAACACATGAAAGTAGGAGACGTCCAGTTCGGTGAGAAACTGATAGGTATCGAGAAAATGGGCTTCTGTCTCGCCCGGGAATCCCACGATCACGTCCACACCGATACAGGCGTGGGGCATGGCTTGTTTGATTCTGGCTACGCGATCGGCATAAAGGCCGCGGCGATATCGACGGCGCATGAGTCCCAGTAGCTCGTCGTTGCCACTTTGGAGTGGCACGTGAAAGTGTGGCATGAAGCGCTGTGACCCCGCGACGAAATCGATGATTTCGTTGGAGAGCAGGTTAGGCTCGATGGAGGAAATCCGAAACCGACCTACGGTTTCCATCTGGTCGAGTGCTTTTATAAGGTCAAAAAAAGTTACCTCTTCTCCGATCCCAGTGCCGTAGTCCCCGATGTTGACGCCTGTCAACACGATTTCTTTGACCCCCGATGCCGCGAGTTTGGCAGCATTGGCCAGCACGTTGGCCACTGTGTCGGACCTGCTTTTGCCACGGGCTAGCGGAATGGTACAAAAGGTGCATTTGTAGTCGCACCCATCCTGCACCTTTAAGAAGGAGCGTGTGCGGTCTCCCACCGAAAAGGCATCCACAAACCCGCTAACTTCTTTGATTTCGCTGTTGAACACGCAGGGATTATCTTCTTTGGTGAAATCCTGCACCAATTCATGAATCCGAAATTTGTCCCCGGCTCCCAGTACCAGGTCCACGCCGGGTATCTCAGCGATCTCTTGCGGCTTGAGTTGCGCATAACAACCCACCACGATCACATATGCTTCTGGATTGAGGCTGAGGGCTTTGCGAATAATTTGCCGACACTTCTGGTTGGCTTGCTCCGTCACAGAACAAGTATTAACCACATACACATCCGCAGGCTCTGAAAAGTCCTGTTTCGAAAATCCCTGATCCAAAAATTGGCGAGCAATCGTGGAGGTCTCAGAGAAATTGAGTTTGCAGCCTAAAGTATGAAAAGCAACGGTCTTCATGTCATTCCCTCATGTTTTCGCCCCGCAAAAGTATGGTTTTTCAATGAGAATGAGAAGGTTGGCGCGGAGCGAGGATTGCCACAGATTAGCCAATGGCGCTTAGCGTGTATCAAAAGCAGATGGTCAATGCCGCAGGGAGCGAAGCGCCCGATGATCACTTCGCCACCATTCAAAATTGTCCACAGGTCCTTTCGGCCTATTCTCCTTTGTAAATTTTTCCTTCTTTCATCACGAAAAGGACCTTTTCCATCATGGCAGGATTGGTCAAGGGGTCGCCTTCCACCCCGATGATGTCGGCAAGCTTTCCCGGCTGAATCGAGCCTAGTTTGTCCTGCACCTTTAGAATGCCTGCCGGGATGATGGTCGCGCATTGAATCGCCTCCATCATGGGCATTCCAGCCTCGGTCATGTAAACAAATTCCTTCCAATTTTCGCCATGAGGAAATACCCCCGCATCAGTCCCGAAGGCGATGGGGACGCCTTTTTCGTAGGCTTTGGCGAAAGTGTTTTGAATCAGTGGACCAATTTCTAGTGCTTTGGGGACGATGATGGCCGGGTAATAATTGGGTATCGCAGCGTTGGCGGCGACGGCTTTCCCGGCGGTTATGGTAGGTACCAGGTAAGTGCCGCGTGCGATCATGAGATCCATGACTTCTTCGGTCATTTTGGTACCGTGCTCAATGGTGGTGACGCCTGCAAGCACAGCTCGCTTCATTCCTTCCGCGCCATGCGCGTGCACGGCTACATGGAAGCCATAGTCTTGAGCAGTAGCCACTACAGCATTGAATTCTTCCTGCGAAAACTGGGGATTGTCGCCACTTTTGGCGACGCTGAGCACCCCGCCCGTCCCCGTGAGTTTGATGCAATCTGCTCCATTTTTGTATCGCCATCTCACCGCTTCTGCTGCCTGCGCGATGCCGTCGGCTACGCCTTCTTTAGGCCCGGCGTCGCTCATGAGCTCGCGGCGAAAACCGTTGGTGGGATCGGCATGGCCCCCCGTGGTAGCGATGGATTTGCCAGCGGTGAAGACCCTTGGCCCTTTCACCTGCCCCTTAGCGATGGCATCCCGCAAGGCAATGTTGATTCCCGATCCACCAAGGTCTCGTACCGTCGTAAATCCTGCGAGGAGCGTGATTTCAGCAAATTGAATGCAACCGTAGGCATTTTCTACATCGCTTTTTGTGAAGCGATCAAGGTAGCGTGTGGGGGAGGTCTCTTGCTCCAGGTGCACGTGCATGTCCATGAGGCCGGGCATCACCGTAGTAGCTTTGAGGTCGATCACAGTGATAGATTCTCCTGACTTGGGCTGGAGGTAGCCGGGCTGTATCGCAGAGATTTGATCCCCGATCACGATGACAGTCTGCTCAGTGAGGACGATTCCTTCCTCTACCTCCAGGACTTTACCACAATGGAGATAGGTAGTTTGTGCCTGGAGGAAGGAGCTCATCAGGCAAATGAGCGCAAGGAATAGCATTCGCATAGGGAAAGAATTATCGATAAAATTTCATGAAAAGGGAATATGACTACCGTCTCTTGATGATATCACACATCACAAGAAAGATGTCTCAACGTTCAAAACCAAGAAACAGCCTTTTTGGGAGGAAGGCAAAGATTCTGCTGGTTGCTTGAAGGATCTAGGGCGACACCCGGTCGCGGATGTTGCCCTTTTCTTTACCGGCTGAGTAGATCAATTCCTGACAAATGACTGAAAGCCAGAGAGGAAATTGTCGAAGGGGTCGTATAAAACTGCTTTTGGACGAGATGAAGCGTGGACTAATTTGCCTTTAAAATTGTTTCCGGTGCAATTCTTGCCCCCTCTCACAGAACTCATCCTTTTTCGTATCTTTACTCCTGTGACGAGAGGGAAATCTGCCTATTTCTACCCAATGAACATAAGGATCAAGGCTCTGCTAGTAACGGCACTTGTGATGCTTACTGGCAACGTATTACAGGGTCAAGCTGGACAAGAGCGCGTGTACCTGGTATGGCTGGAGGTGCAGCGCCCCTCCGATGTCGCACATTGCTACACCGAGCGGTTTGACCGACAGCGAGTCGTGCTCGACATTCCAATAGACGATCCTTTGGTGGACTTGGCCGACTATGCTTTTGGTGCCGAAGAAATGGAAGGTCCCGATTGCTTCATTCCTGAGCTCAAGTTGATTTACCGAAACTATACCTACATCGTCTCCCTCTATTGCACTAAGGTCATCAAGTACCAAAATGCATCTCCGTTCACCCCGTCCAATCGTCGGGTGAAGTCAGATCTCTTGATTTCTGAAGACGTGTACACCTACTTGAGTGATCTCAGGGTGCGTCATTTTGGCCGCCAATCCATCTCATCTGGATTGCTGAGCCAAATTACCACAGGCGAGCCTCTCGAGAATCTCACCGAGGCAGATATTGACCTTGATGCCTTGTTGAACGAAGAGACCCTGGACCCTCTGGATGCGGAACTAGAGAAAGATACCCGCGACAATGCCATCATCTTGGAGGAATTGCCAGAGGGCGAGTGGGAAGCGGAGCCGGATGATGGAAAATAGAATGGCCCGAGTCGGCTAGCGCATTGTCAATTCTCTAATGATGGTAATCGCTGCATCCCTTCGGCTCTGCTCAGTGCTGCGCTTCTTCCGCATCTCTGCGTTGGAATCTCGCCCATGGGTCCCTTGATCCCACTGGCTCGCGACTTGGCTCACCAAGCTCGGATTTCCCGCCTTGATCTGCGAAAAAACTTTCGTCCCGCCTTCCCATTGTAGATAACTTGACGCGGGCACTATCCTTACGGACCGAATTCGATTGTAATCATGTCGTGGACTTTCAGCCCGAGCAGTTCTGCGGCGGAAGATTCCCGCATGGCGATTTCTAATCGCTCACTTTCTCCAAAAATGGCAAGCGCATCGGCTTTGCTCACGTCAGAATAGGTGGAGACAATCCGCTTCAGGCGCACATTTCGGATGAAGATCTCAAAGCGGCGATCTTGCTTGATAGCAAGAAAATGCGATTTGTCAATGTTGGTGATCGCATTGCCAAAGCGGTCGATGTGAATGATTTTGCCACGAAGGCAATTGAAGCTGTAAGTCGGGTCGCCCCAGCGTAAGTCCCGTAGATTCGTTTCGCTACCCAGCTCGTGCAATTCTCCGCCACTCGCTAAAAATGCTGCCGCAGGCGCAAAAACACGGGCTGCCCGCAGTGTGCGTGGATATTTGTCGATAAGCACCGCAGGATGTTCGATCTTGTGGCATCGCACAGCAAAAGGTTCGCAGATGAGGCTCATCACACCGTTGTTAGGCCCTACGAAAAAATGTCCTTCACACCCCACAGCGACTCCTTCTGCGCGGTCTTCTGCCTGCTCAGGATCAACAGCGACCAAATGAACGGTTCCTTCCGGAAAGGCACGAAAGCTCCGACCAACCACATAGGCTGTATGAATGAGATCGTAGGTGGCGATATTGTGCGTTACATCCACCAAGTTGGCGGATGGCAACAGGCTCAAAATAGCGCCCTTGACGATGGCCGAGTAGTGGCTACCGTCTCCCAAATCGGATGTCAGGGTGATGATGGGCATGGTAGGGTCCGGAACGCAAGATCCATGTTACAATATCTGTTGATGAGATTCAACCCCCGCAGCGGATTCGACTGAGATCTCCGGGTGAAAGCGGTCGATCGAGACGTTTCGTGGGGCGAAATGTCCGACGAAATTACCGATTGAATTGATGGGAAAATGACTTGTGGGGGGCTTCCCCAAATAAATCCTCGGCAGAACGCCAGATTCATAAAAAGGAGAAGTTTTTTCAGCTCCTTGCCAAACATCCTAGCAAGTCTTTGCGTCTTGCGTCTATGCTTTGAGCATGTACAAAAAAGATGAGTTCAGGCCACTTCCGAAGTGATTTCGCGTTGCCTTTCCGGGTCATTTCTTGCGTTGTGAGCTTTTTTATAGGTAAGGACTGTGTCACCTCAAGAAGGAATTCGGCTGAAGAACGATTCGAAGCCATTTACCACACCTCTCCTTCCTTTTTTTGAAAAAAATTCTCGCCAACATTCGCTAACTTCTTCACTTCCACAGTCCTAATATCTTCCTAACTTCCATTCCACAACTCAATCCACAATCGTTTGACAGAATTCTTGGTAGAGCACACATTTTTGCTGGAGGACATCAGCCCCCTCGAAGTATATGGGGTGAACAACCTTCGGCTTCAGCAGATTGAGCGCGCATTTCCCGAAGTTTCCTTTGTTGCCCGGGGAGATGAACTGAAGGCAAAGGGCCAATCCGATCGGATGGAAAGCCTCAAGTCCATTTTGGACGCCTTGATCGATGAGGCGCGTCGCAAAGGCAGGATCCCCGAAAATCGCTTTGTGGAGCTCTTGAACCACAGTGATTCGGAGGCGGAGGAATCAGACTTCGAAATGGTATCACAAGATCTCGTGCTGGTGCATGGCAGTAGCGGGATCATGGTGCGCCCCAAGAATCAAGGCCAACAACTCATCGTGGGCGCAGCCGCGAAAAATGATATTATCTTTGCTACGGGTCCTGCTGGTACAGGGAAGACGTACATTGCCGTAGCACTTGCTGTGAGGGCGCTCAAAGAAAAACGAGTCAAGAAGATTGTTCTTTGCCGACCGGCAGTGGACGCAGGAGAAAGTCTTGGATTTTTGCCTGGTGATCTTCGAGAAAAAGTAGATCCCTACCTCCGCCCGCTCTATGATGCCCTGGAGGACATGATTCACTCCGAAAAGCTCAAATACTACCTCGATAACAATATCATCGAAATCGCACCACTCGCTTATATGCGTGGGCGCACACTCAACCATGCATTTATCATCATGGATGAAGCGCAAAATTCGACCGAGAGTCAGATGAAGATGTTTCTCACTCGAATGGGCGAGTTTTCGCGGGTAATCATCACAGGAGATGATTCGCAGATCGACTTGCCATACAAGCAGCGCTCTGGCTTGATCCATGCCCAAAAAATCTTGCAAGGAATCAAAGGCATTGCCTTCGTGCGACTCAAGAATTCTGATGTCGTGAGACATCGGTTGGTACGAGAGATCTTATCAGCTTATGAAACGGAAGATGCCGGGCAGGATCAGCATCCACAGCAGCGAAGCAATCGCTATCAGTCACGCACGGTGAGATAGCCTGTTTGGTAAGAGAAAGGTTCCCGAGTGTCGCTTCGTGTTCTTCCTTTCTAAGGGGTGAATTCTTTCCGGTTGTGTTACTAATTAAGCACTTAGGTGCATCCAGAATAGCATTTTATGGTTGTGCCATATGCTGCGCTACTCAGGACTGATGTCCATGCGCAAGCCAATACTGTAGGAAAAGGAGTGGCCGGGATAAGTCAAAAGTAGTTCGGTGTCGGGCTGCGACACGAGGGGGAGATCACCACAATGCGGATCAGTAATTCGCTGTCCTGGTCTCGGCCCTCTGAGTCCCCAAGGAGGAAGTGGGGACACTTTCCCGCCGTCGTGCCACACTCGATAAGCACCCTTCAGCAAGGGCAATGCCCTCCACATGCCGCTGCAACTCATTCGGATCCAAAGGCCGGGTTGTACGCTGCGGGCTTCCCAGTCGAAGTGAAATCCTGTGGCTACCACGGGACTGCTAGGATAGACGGTGTTCAGGGTTCCTTGGGAGATGGGGATTCGGTTGTCGGGAGATAACGTGGATCCAGTGCTACAATGGGTGAATGACTGGTTCCAATCATATCCCAAGCCCACGAAAGGCGACAACTGAAGGGTTGTATTTGGGCTAGTGTAGAACTTTCTGCCGAAGTGTATCATTCCCCGACCAGCCCACCAAGCCTTGGACATTTGAAGCGGCTTGTACCTTCCCGGCCAGATCAAATCGCCTGGTCCCGCTCCTATCTGCTCCAGCCCCCCCTGAAGCTGGATGCCTGTCCACCATTTAGCTCCTTCTATGTCAATGCCTCCAACTAATATTGCCCCTGATTTGATGTTGTGCCATACTTCGCCATTTTGGAAGGGATCCGTAGGCACGAGATAGTTGGTCCCGATCCCCAACTGTGTAAATATGCGTTTTTGGCTCCATGCGCTGGAAATCATTCCAATACACAGGAATCCGATGAAGATAATACGGAGCAAAGAGGAGTACATAAGAGGAGGTGTGGTTCGCTGATGACGAAATAGATACTTCACCCGCTGTGTTTCATCTCAAGATGTGAAAAAATCACCAAACCGAGCAGAAATAAGTCAGTGTTCAAACGCGTAAGAAGTTTTGTTTAGTCCGTAACTTTGTGCTTAGGAGGAGGAGATACTAGGGCACAGAGCTGATATGGAGCACGTTCGTTCATTGTTTATTTCTATGAATCTTCATTCAAATCTTGGTAAAAGATTTGTGAAGTATTTCTTCGAGTCTCCATACGAGCGAGAAATTCATTATGAATTTTTCCGATATTTTACAGAAATTTAAAAAGAATAAAGCTGCTAAAGGCCAGTCGGCGGACACGAAGCCAAATCAACGTGTTGCTTCCATCGGTTCTCTTGAAATCGATTTTGCTGGATCACGTTTTTTTTACCCAAACGGGTAGAGTCAAATGTCAAATTCGACAACCCTGTCCCAGCGTTTTAACACCTTCTACAGTCTTTTAAATTGGACTTTTTTCGCACTTCTCCATTCCGAAGTATATACCCATGCCTACTGGAATCTGTCTAACTGGGTCGCTTGCGACATACTCTCCCAGCCCTGCCCATCCTTGGGATGCTGCGATGGCTCGTCACCTGTACCGCCGGGTAGGGTATGGTGCCAGCCCTGACACCATTGAGGCTGCGCTGCTGCTTGATCCGGGCGCGCTGGTAGATCAATTAGTAGATGAAGCCATTCAGCGACCTTTGTCTCCAGCACCTGCCTGGGCCCAGTGGACGATCTATGACTACGATGGACCCAATGGACGAGACTTCGAATTGCTGTATGAGCATTATTTCGAATGGGCAAAGGAAATCCTTGTCGAAATGGCCAGCGCTGGATTGCGGGAGAAGTTGGTCCTTTTTTGGAGCAATCATTTTGTCACTTCGTTTCAAGGCTATCAGTCAGCCCCAGCGCTGCTCCGCTATCATCGCCTGCTCCAAACGCATGCTTTGGGAAATTTTAAAGCCTTTGTTCATGCCATTGGGATAGACCCCTCCATGCTGATTTATCTCAATGGCGAATTCAGCACCAAGTACAGCCCGAATGAAAATTACGCCCGAGAGCTGTACGAGCTGTTCACTTTGGGCAATGACAACGGATACACCCAGGAAGACATTGTAGAGACCTCGCGCGCGCTCACAGGCTGGCAATGCCCCGACACGGTGGAGAGCAAGCTGGACCCCGCGTTGTTTGATCAGGGGAGCAAAACCATCTTTGGGCAGACCGGAAACTGGGGATATGATGATGTGATTGAGCTGCTCTTTACTCATCGTGCTGAGCGCATTGCCACGTTCATTTGCCAAAAGCTCTACCGATTTTTCGTGTACGAAGAGGTCAACGATGATATCGTAGCAGAATTGGCCCAGATGCTGATCCAGGGCAACTGGGAGCTCGCACCCGTGCTGAGAACTTTGCTAAAAAGCGAGCACCTCCTTGACACAGCAGTCATCAGCACCCAGATCAAGAGCCCGCTTCAAATCATCTTCCAGCAAGTCAATGAACTGGACTTCCCCTTCCAAGATTACAGTTCCGACTTCTTGTGGGGCGCCACCAACCTCGGTCAGCAGATCTATAGCCCGCCCGATGTAGCTGGCTGGCCGGGGCATCGCAAGTGGATCAGCACGAGCCGATTATCCGATCGCTGGAGGACTATGGAGTATCTCCATTACCTCGCTGCTGAGCACCACGCGCCGGCGCTCAAGACTTGGATCAAAACCATTTCACCAAGTCACAGCGATCCTGAGATCATCACGCAGTCCGTCATTGAGGCGATCTTTCCCGCAGGGCTGGAGGATCCTTTAGCATATGATCGGGCTTCCATTGTGTTTCGGGGAGATGTTCCGAGCAACTATTTTGAAGACGGGAGTTGGAATCTCGACTGGCCGCACTCCATTTGGCAGATTTTTCATCTGCTCAGCCACCTCTCCCGACTTCCAGAATTTCAACTATCCTGACCATGAGTAAATCATTTTCTTCCGATTCTCGCAAAGGCAGCAGCCTCCAAGATGGTCAGGCTCACGCGGAAGCGCACAAAACTTATACCCGACGTAGCTTCCTGGGGCAGCTCGGCATGGTAGGGGCTGGATCATTTCTTTTTGGTCGATTTCCCATTTCACCCTTAGCAGCCTCTCCGCTGACCTACGCGCTTGACAACGCTTTGGAGGAACGAATTTTGGTATTGATTCAACTCAAAGGCGGCAACGACGGGCTCAACACCATTCTTCCACTCTACGACTATGGGCTGTACAAAGAGCGGAGACCGACGCTTGCGGTGCCGATTCAAGATGCCTATGTTCTCAGTCCCGGCCATGGAATGCCGCCTTTTATGGCTCAGCTTCAAGGATTATGGGAAAAGGGTCAGATGAAAGTTGTCCATTCTGTGGGCTATCCCGACCAAAATCTCTCCCATTTTCGGTCCACCGACATCTGGACCAGCGCCAGCGATGCCCATATTCTCGACCAAACGGGCTGGCTGGGGAGATGGATGGAAAGCGAGTATCCGGACTTTTTATTGAGCCCGCCTGTGAAGCCGCCTGCTTTGCAGATCGGGGCGAATGGGGGATTGACTTTCGAGGGGAGCGCTATCAACATGTCGGTGGCCGTGACCAATCCTACCGAGCTGTATGAAATCGCTAAAAAAGGTGCGCTTTATGATACTTCGAGTGTCCCAGAAAACTGCTACGGAGATGAGCTTCGTTTCCTTCGGGCTGTTGCAAACAACACCTTTTCCTATGCCGGAGTGATCAAAGAGGCATTCGACAAAGGAAACAACAACTTCGAATATGCTGGAAAAAGCTATCTGGCAGAACAACTGGCCCTTGTATCCAAGCTGATCCAAGGAGGTCTCGGCACGAGACTGTATTTGGTGTCGCTAGATGGATTTGATACCCATGCCGAGCAGGAGGCTTACCATCCTCGCCTCATGCGGGAAGTATCCACGGCAATCCAAGCTTTTTATCAAGACTTGGAAAAAACGGGCTACGATCGGCAGGTACTGGCTATGACCTTTTCTGAATTCGGTCGGAGAATCGAAGAAAACGGCTCCCGGGGCACCGACCACGGCTCAGCGGCTCCCCTGCTGCTCTTTGGGCCGGGTCTTCAGGGAAATGGTCTCATTGGGAAGCAGCCCAACCTTCGTGTGCCAGACCAGTTTGGTAACCTCGACTATGGCACAGATTTCCGCTCCGTGTATGCCACCGTGTTGGAGCAGTGGCTTTGTTTAGATCCCCAACTTGTCAATGGGGTCATGGGACAAGCATTCGAGCGGGTAAATGGTCTGGGGCTGGTGTGTGCTGAATATCCCTATCCGGCTTCCGGTCCGGAGTTTGTTCATCGCGTGCAATACGACCGCAGCACGGGTCAAGTCTCCTTGCACTATTCCCTACCGATGGAGAGCGATCTCGGCATTCAATTGCTCAACCTGGCAGGGCAGCCCGTAAGGCAGATAGGCAAGCAATCAAAGTCTTCCGGCTTGCATCAGCAAGCACTTGATTTGTCTGGACTTCCCATGGGCACGTACCTGTATCGGATTGAGACTTTGGGGCAGTTCTTCTCGGGTAAATTGATCGTTGGGCTCTAGCAATTTGTAGGTTTTTTCTCTTGCCCAGCTATCTTTGTCGCCATCACATGCTACAAGCAACCAACATTTTTAAATCCTACGGACAGGTCAAAGTTCTCAAAGGCGTCAGCATAGAGCTGCAAGCTGGCGAGGTCGTGGCCTTGGTCGGCACCTCGGGTGCGGGCAAGAGTACCTTGCTACAGATCCTGGGCACGCTCGACAAGGCAGATGCCGGGGAAGTCGTCTTCGACAATCAGCAAATTGCCAACCTAAGTCCTCGACTTCAGGCGCATTTTCGCAACCAAACCCTCGGCTTTGTCTTTCAATTTCATCACTTGCTTCCGGAATTCACTGCCCTAGAAAATGTGTGCATGCCGGCCCTGATTGCCAAGCAATCCATGCGAGAAGTACGGCCCCGCGCAGAGCAGCTCTTGGAAAAGCTGGGTCTTCGGGACCGAATGACCCACAAGCCAGGAGAACTCTCCGGCGGCGAACAACAGCGCATTTCCGTGGCAAGAGCCCTCATCAACCAGCCCAAATTGATCTTGGCGGATGAACCAACCGGAAACCTCGACACGCACAACAGCGACGAGCTATATCGGCTGATCTTCGACTTGGCACAGAGCACGGGTGTCGCCTTTTTGATCGCTACGCACAACCTCGCCTTTGCTGGCAAAGCAGGCCGCACCGTCCGGATTCAAGATGGTCTCATCGTGGCCTAGGGCCGAAAAGAAGCAGGAAAATGTTTTATTCTTGGAGCATTTCTGAGCGAAAGTTTCTTTTGAGAATACCCCTTTTGTATTCAAAATAGGGCTCACATCACGAGCGATGATCTTCGGAATGGTTTTTGAATAATGGGTCTGTGCGAATGAATTTTTCTGAGCGTTCCTTTGTTACTCCTGCTTATCTGGCGTAGAGCATCTTTCATGAGGCCAACTTTCCTACATCAGGGCTTCCTCGTCATTTTACTTGCAAGCCTGCTTTTGGGGGCCACTGAGCTATTAGTAGTGGGCGTCTCTTCTTTGTTTCCATCTGATCAGTCCTCCGATAGCGAGGTGTCGGGAATACCCTCTGCCAAACAAGATTCCTTGGGCGAGTCTGCGCCATCTGAGACAGTCGATACCATTGCAGCTGAGCCTACAGCGCCTTCTCACCCTCTGGCCAGATTTTATCAAGCATTAATTCAACTGAGGAAACAACCTACTCACAAGCAGGTCCGAGTCGCCTACTTCGGCGATTCCATGATCGAAGGCGACTTGGTGACCCAGAGCCTTCGCCACGACCTCCAAGCCATGTTCGGCGGATCGGGCGTAGGATTTGTACCTGCGACATCGCCGCTGTGGGGGTTTCGCAAGACCGTGCGACATCGCTTTGATGAGGGACAATGGAGAAGTTATTCTGTGCTTGGAACGAAGCCAAATGACTGCGAATTCGGGATTTCAGGAGAGGTGTTTTTGCCGAGGGGGAGCCGTCCATGGCTCAGTTTTGCGGGCACAAACGAATATCCCAGCACGGAACAATTGCAAGAAGTGAAGCTCTTTTATGGTCCCACGGGAGAATCCCAGCCTTACTGCCTGGTCGAAACAGATATGCAGCAAGATACTACGTGGCTCAAAGGGCAAGCGCTGGTGAATGAAGAAGTCATTTCAGATTCCTGTGGCGAGGATTTGAACCTACGACTTGTGTCAGCGAATAAATTGCCGATTTACGGTCTCACGATGGGCAGTAGCTTTGGCATAGCGATCGACAACTTCGCGATGCGCAGCAGCACGGGTACCCAGCTTTCCAAGATCAGTCAGGCGTCTTTGAGCTTATTTCATGAATACCTCCGCTATGACCTCGTGGTATTACAGTTTGGATTGAATCTGGTATCAGCTGATCGCGAAAATTTCTCGACCTACGAAAAAGCGCTCAAGGAAGTCGTCGCTCATATCCAGCAATCCATGCCTGGAGTGGACATTCTCATCGTCAGCGTCGGTGACAAGTGCTCTCGGGTCAATGGGGTGTGGCAAACGGATCCCAGCATTCCTCGAATCATTGATACCCAGCGCAAAGTTGCCGAAGAATCAGGGGTAGGATTTCTCCCGCTATTTGATCTCATGGGTGGGCGCAACTCCATGGTGGAATGGGTCAACTCGAGGCCCTCCCTCGCACGCAGCGACTACGCGCACCCGAATCGACTCGGAGCCGAGCGTGTGTCGCAACTCATTCGCGACGAGCTACTCGATGGGTTCGAAGCCTTTAGTGGCGAATCTCTCCGACAAGGGGTAGCGGGCATCATCCGTCCCTGAGGAAGCTATCTTTTTTGTAGATTTCGCGACAAGAAGTGGCTCATCATTGGATGAGCCAACGGAATCAGACAAGCTTCTTTCACCGTTTTACCGCCCCACGAAATCCTTCCTCCAAGATTAGGTCGGCCCTACCCGACTATCCTCAGCATAGATATGAACCGTGTTTTTTTCTTCCTGACGATGAGTTGCTGCCTGCTAGCTTGCGGTACGGCGGAGCAAGTGGTCGTCGTGACCGTCAAAGATCGCGTGAGCGAAAGAAACCTCGATAGCGCGATGGTGACGCTCTCTGTCCAAGCCCATGGGCAGGGCAGTAGGCAAGTCATTCAGACCCTTTACACCCAAGATCAAGGCCGGGTCGTCTTACGCTACGATCAGGAAGAAGATGCAGTGTATTGGGTGGAGGCAGCTCGGCGGTTTTTTCAACCACAAGTCAACCAGCAAGGGGATGCATATCTCCATGAGCACAGACTCGAAAAGGGCGATTCGGCCATTATTGAGCTACTTTTGGAGCCAATTCCGGGGCCAGATCCTGCTTTTTTGAGTAAAATTCGGGAAGAAGTGCCTGTGGATCAGGTGCTTGTCGCGCTCCGTGTCAATGGCTGGAATTTTTCCTTGCTCCCACAACTCACCTGGAAAGATGTTCCCGCCCTTCTTTTGGCGGGGAGCGACACGACACTGCTGACCAATTACCCCAGCCATCCCACCAGTACATACAAGCCCAAGCAGGTGAGAGCCGGTCTGGTGGCCCTGTGGCTTGTGGAGGCGATCCGGAAGATGGAGATGAAGCAGGACGACGACATGCAACACATTGTCCCTCCTTCTCGCGCACCGGTCTTGGGTACCAAAGAAGGAAATCCAACGGGGATGAACAGCGCCGCCCAAGTACTCCAAGCGCAGCAGGCTTATCAGCGCTGGTATGAAGCGGTGGAAGCAAGCGGCTCCAGCAAGACTCGCCTGAGTGAACTGCGCAATATTCCCCTCCGGGGCGAAGGCCTTAGTTGGATGTGAGAATTCTTTGGGGCTTCGCTAGCGTTATTTTTTGCCGATTTGCACATTCATCCCCACCCGAAAATGGGCCGTCTGGGCGTGACGTGGGCGCAGCGGGGCCAGCACATGATCGCTCATGAAATACGTCACAATGGGTCCTGTTTTGATGCTCGTCTGGAGACCTAGAATGTCCCATTGCCCCTGCCGGGCAGACCAGCTGAGTCCAAAGTCAAGCCACTGCTTCACTCGCAACTGAGCACCCACCGCAAGCGCAGGATTCCAGCTGCCGAGATAGCGCTCTGCTTGAATCACAGCACTGGTGCGCAACCACTTGAGCGGCTCATAGGACACGCTGATCAGGTAGCGAGCAGGCAGCGCAGTATAAAAATTTTGATTCTGCGCAGTCCAGTCAATTCCCGCCAACATGCTATCCGCAAGCCCTTGGGTCTGGATGCTATCCCCCCGCAGCAATGGACTGAGGTCCACGCCTTCGAAGGAAAACTGGCCGGCCACGTCGAAGCTACGTGCATTGTCCTTCCAAAAAATCCCGCCGAGGTCGAGGGCTGACACCCCCAACGTTAGCTTTTCGATGGGTTGAAAGATCGCGCCGAGGTCCATCGCCATGCCTTGATGCTGGCGGAAAATGGCGGGGGAAAACTCGGGCTGAAAGCTCGTTTGCGAAGAAGGAGAACCGTTTAGCTCTCCTAGGTCAAGACCAGCAGTCTGCAATTGATAGTCCACATTCACATCCCAAACATAAGAATCTGCCCGGGTGGTCCAAGTGAGGTTGTGGCGATTGCTGCCCACGTAGCCAGTGCCAGAAAGGTATTTCAGACGTCCACCAATGCGAAGCTTATTCCCGATACCGACCTGCCCGCCGGCGTAGAGTTCTTGCCAAGCAATCCCATGAAACCCCGGCCCGAGCTGCATGGCCTGATCAAGGTAGGCAGCATTGCCATTCGTTGCGAGCCGAATGAGGTCTTTGGGATAGCTCAAGTCCATACGACCTCGGGATGAAAGCCCTGCGAGCAAGCGAAATTTTTTGATTCCGATCGCCACACTCAGCCAATCCACCCGGAGATCGGCCTGAAGTCGATTCCGGTCTCGGAGCTGATCCGGCAAGCTCGTGAATGCCACAAAGGTGCTGTCCATGCCTGGCGCTTGTTGGATTAAGTCACCAAAAGAAAACCCCGTATGGGAACCCATCACCGACACAGAGGGCAAGCCGATGGATACATGTGCACCGTCCGTCGCAGCGGGATTGAGCAAGGTCGTCTGGTGTGCGCGGGAGAGAAAAAAAGGAGATAGCTCGCCTTGGGCTTGTGCGACATGGCCGATCAGGAGAAGCAAGATTCCTCCTGCCATTTGTATAAAGAATCCTGAGAAGATGCTTGAGCGATGTTGCATATCAGTAAAAATCAACGATTCGATGAGGGAACATCCACAAAAGGTCAGTTGAACAGTGAATGGGAAAAGGTCAACGGACCTTTGCTCCGAGCTGGAAGGCAAGGGTTTGGTCCTTGGTGATGCGCACGGGAACTTCACCATGCTGGGTGCTGGAGACCCTCGCTTCGAGCACCATGCGTTTGGCGCGGCTAAGGTCTGGTAAACGAGCTTCGCTGAAGTCCACTTGCAGGAGCTGCGTTGCTGGCTCAGTTGTGCCATCAGCGCCAGTCATCTGTGCTCCTGCTAGCAGTCGCGCTTTGCTGAGAAAGAGTGAATCCTGGATAATGCCAGATTCATCTGCCAGATAAACTTGGAGGTCCAATTCCAGCGGAATTCCATTTTGCGTTGAAATCGACAAATTGGCTGAGCGAATAAGATCAACCATCTCCAAGTTGATGTCTAGTTCATGACGGAAGGCATACTCTCTAAGCTGAAAGGCCAAAGGCGATTCGGCTTCTACGCGCACCCGTATGCTGTCTAGATCGGTGATAAATCCCGGCGTCGTCTTTCCGTAGGGAAAAAGATCGAGAGAAGCATCATAAGCCAGGGCGCTGGGGATGCCTTGATTCAGCAAGTCTGCAATGTTGGAATTTTCTCGAGTTAGGGTAAATCGCGTCTCCACCCACTGCTTGGGGGTTGGCGCAACTTCCAGCGAGCTGCCAAGCGACAGGGGCTCGTAAGAGAGGTCTTGACGCCTTCCGTCTTCAAAAAGGAAGGAAAACCTGGGGAAAGAAAACTGGTTAGGCAGACCAATCTGTGATTCGACAACAAAGGTGATTTGGGGCTCTGAAAGAATAATGTCGGGGAAATCCATGTTCAGGTCTAGCTGCACATGAAGCGTGTCTGGTGCCAGTACAATCAGGGTAGGCGGAAAGGTGCCTTCAGCATAGCTTAATCTAAGACCTGAAAAGGTTAGCACGACTTGATCGAGACTGTGCGGTGTTTCAGTAAAAGGCTCATAGGCAGCGTATGACATAGAAAGTTGGCCATCGCGCGGAGCAAATGCAGAACCGGAAATGTCGAAGCTCCCCTCGTAGGTCCCAGGGCCGGGCACCTCTACCGATAATCGCGTCTCTTGGCCAGCTTGAATCAATTCTCTCAGGCGAAAATCTACCCGAATCGCCACTTCTCCCGAATAAGAAAAGTGGTAGAGAAGACTCCCTTCTTGATTCACGAAAGTGGTGATGCCAGCGACAGGAAAGGGAACCTGCATAGTGGTGTTTTCTAAGAATGGAGCAGAAAAGTCAGGAAGCTCAACCTGTGTTGGAAGCGCCCAACGAGCCAAGGGTAACTCGCTGTGGAGGATGAGCTCGCCATCAGGCTGCACCCGCAGAAAGCTCAATTCACCAAGTTGATCCAATATGTCGCCAATCGAAAGATAACCCTGTGCGATGGGAGCTGCGATTTCACCCTGCCATGAAGGTGCCTGAAGGCGAGAAAGATCCTCTTCCCAAGCACAACTTTGAAACGAGAGCAGGGCCAGAATCAAGAGAATATACTTGTTGGACATAAGCCATGAATAAAATAAGTTGTGTCAGACAAATGTGGTAACAAGATGTTTATTCGCTGAATCATTTATTCATGAAAGTCAACATTGCGAATATTCGGAGTAAACGTCGCCCTCGTTCTACAGAATTCTCTTTCCAGATGACTTCTCTGATTCGATATTCGTAATTCTCTGCATCGGTCGCTACCTTTGCGACCATGAAAATTCTGGTCATAGGCTCTGGTGGAAGAGAACACGCTCTCGCCTGGAAATACGCGCAATCCGAATCCTGCACAGCGCTCTACATCGCTCCTGGCAATGCTGGCACCAGCCAGGTTGGCACGAATGTCTCTCTCAATCCGAGCGACCATCAGGCCGTAGGCGCATTTGCTAAGGCACACCACATTGATCTCGTGGTGGTGGGGCCGGAACAACCCTTGGTCGCAGGCTTGGCAGACGATCTCGCCCAAATGGGATTGGCAGTGCTGGGTCCTCAGAAAGCGGCAGCCGCGCTGGAAGGCAGCAAAGATTTTTCGAAAGCTTTCATGAGCCGATATGGAATTCCCACAGCGCCTTATGCCAGCTTCCATGCGGCACAGTTGGAGGAAGCTTTGGCCTACGTGTCGGTGCATTCGCTCCCGGTCGTGGTCAAAGCGAGTGGGCTAGCGGCGGGCAAAGGAGTCCTGATCTGCGAATCTCACGGCCACGCCCGAGAGGTCGTGACGGAGATGCTCAGCGGAGAAGCCTTTGGAGCGGCTGGAACAACTGTAGTCATTGAGGCATTTTTGCGTGGCATCGAGATCTCGGTCTTCGTCCTTACAGATGGCAAGGATTACCTGCTACTGCCCTCTGCCAAGGACTACAAGCGCATCGGCGAAGACGACACGGGTCTCAACACGGGGGGCATGGGGGCGGTATCTCCGGTACCTTTTGCTGACGAAGCTTTCATGAAAGTGGTGGAGGAGACGATTGTCGTCCCCACGATGAAAGGCATTCAGGCAGAAAATTTGGACTTCAAAGGTTTTATTTTCATCGGGCTGATGGTCGTGGATGGCCATCCGTTGGTGCTAGAATACAATGTGCGACTCGGAGACCCAGAAACGGAAGCAGTCCTGCCCAGGATCCAAGGTGATTTTGCTGCCCTCAGCCTCGCAGCAGCAGAAGGTCGCCTCGCTGGCCACCAAGTGGCGGTAGATCCACGCACTTGCGTGACGGTGATGCTGGTGAGTGGGGGCTACCCCGGTGCCTACCAAACGGGCAAACCTATTTCAGGCTTGAACATGGTCGATGATGCCATGATTTTTCATGCAGGTACCCGAAGTGAGCAAGGGACTGTCCATACGCAAGGAGGGCGTGTGATTGCAATCAGCAGCTTTGGAAAAGACATTGAAGATGCTGTGTACCAGTCGCTTCAGCATGCGGCTGTCATTGATTTCGAAGGGAAATTCTATCGCCGTGACATTGGAAGGGATTTAATTCGGCTGTATTCATGAAGTCTCGGATAATCTTTTGGGGAATGCTGCTTGCAGGGCTGCTGTCATGCGAAGAGGCAGATTCTCCTGCCGCGACGGATTCCATGCGTTGGCGGGGCAGCTTTGTGCTGGATTCGGGAATTGAGATCCCCTTTACCTTCACATGGAACCCTGCTGCGGATTCTCCGATGGTGATATTTAATGGTGCCGAACGGATTGTATTAGCTGACGTGGATGTCAAGACGAAAGGCGACTCGCTGCGCCTGGAAATGCCCGTGTTTGGATCTGTGCTGGAAGTCCATGCAGGGAAAGATGGCTGGCTGGGTCGATGGTCTGACGCGACGCGGCAAGACGCCTATTTCCTCCCTTTTCGCGCCAGACCGGGAGCAAGGGGGCGATTTTTTGACGATACGCTAGCAACACCTGAGTCCATTATTTCTACTCGATGGGCGGCAAGATTCAGTCCCGGCACAGCGAAGGAGTATCCTGCGGTCGCAGAATTTCGGGAGACAGGGGGCGTGCTCACAGGCACTTTTCTCACGGAGACGGGCGACTATCGCTATCTCGAAGGCCAACGCAAAGGTGACAGCTTGTTTCTTTCTGCATTTGATGGTGCGCACGCCTTTTTGTTTGTGGCGGAGCAACGTGGAGACAGCTTGGTGGGACGATTTTATGCAGGCAAGCACTGGAAGGAAGCTTGGGTGGCTGTGGCCGATCCCCAAGCTACGCTTAGAGATGCGAACACACTGACACAACTTCGACCCGGTGTCACCCGCTTGTCCTTTTCTTTTCCGGATGTGTGGGGAAAAATGATGACCTACCCATCGGCGGCGCAGGAAGGTCGGGTGGTGATCGTGCAGCTGCTGGGAAGTTGGTGCCCCAATTGCATGGACGAAACACGTCTGCTGACGAGGTGGTATGACCAATATCACGAACAGGGACTAGAGATCATCGGCCTTGCCTTTGAGCGAAAATCTGATACGGCAGCTGCCGCAACAGCTATCAAGACCATGGCCAAGCGCCTGGGGGTGGACTACCCGATATTATTGGCAAGCCTGAGCGCCGATAAAACTGCTGCTGCACGTGCGCTTCCGGAGCTTCAAGCGGTCCTTTCGTATCCTACTTCCATTTGGATTGATCGAAAAGGAGAAGTCCGGCGCATCCACACGGGTTTCAATGGGCCTGGTACCGGGGAGGCATATGAAGAATTTGTGGAAGAATATGAGGGATTTTTGAGGGAGCTTTTGGAAGAGGGTTGAGAGTTGGGAGTTGGGGGTTGAGAGTTGGGGGTTGAGGGTTGGGAGTTCGATGACCACATTTCGACACGCTCTGTGACCGAGCGGTGAGGTGGTTGCGAAACGCGGAGCGCACTATTTCTTAGTTGAGAAATAGATAGGTCATATTCCAAATAGAGAAGATAAATTGTTTAAGCCGAATGTTTCCCCAACTCATTTGGGCCTCGCTATGCTCCATCTTCTGAGGAAGGGAATGGCCGCGGGTGTGGTTTGGCGTTTTCGCCTAGTAGGAAGCAGGTGCGGCACCGGGGTTCGTATAGATCTTTTTCGCCGAGCAACACAGTCTCTTGTTGCGGACTGTGGCGGTAGGAATAGTTTGCGAGGCTTCCGCAGACTTGGCAGATTGCATGGACCTTGGTTACAAATTCCGCGACAGCAAGAAGCGCTGGCATGGGGCCAAACGGCCTCGCTTGAAAGTCCATGTCCAGCCCGGCGACGATCACGCGAATGCCTCGATTGGCGAGTGCTTCGGCGACATTGACGATTTCTGGATCGAAAAATTGTGCTTCATCAATCCCTACGACTTGCCCACTGCCGACCTGCGGGAGGATGTCGGCGGCGGCCCTGACGGGCGTCGAAGGAATGGCATTTTGGTTGTGCGAGACAATTTCGAAGGCGGAATATCGCTGGTCTAGCCCGGGTTTGAAGATGACCACCTGCTGGTTGGCGATTTGTGCCCGACGCATACGGCGAATGAGTTCTTCGGTCTTGCCGGAGAACATGCTGCCACAAATGACTTCTATCCAGCCGGCTTTGCGGTTGGCGGAATTGAATTCGATGAACATGGCGTCGGTTTCCATTCCCAGCAACGCGAAATGCGAGTCATGAAGTTTACTTGGGAAAAGGTGGATAAAACGGCTCTCGCGTGGGAAAGCTCCAAGATGGCAGGTTGCTGAAAGGACAAGAAACTTTGTTCTACATGAAGCGCTTCAAATCAGATAACCTGTGTGCTTAGCCTTCAAGTAAATTGAGTTTTTGTAGGGCATCTTCACTCGCTCGTTGCTCCGCAGATTTTTTGTTTTTACCCTCTCCCACCCCTAGTACTTTCTGGCCAGCTTTGGCTTGAATACGAAAAATCTTGTTGCGCCCATCTCCATTTTCTGAAATGACATCGAAAGTGAGGAGGCCCATTTTAGACTTTTGGACGTACTCAATGAGCTTGTTTTTATAGCTGATGATTTGGCTCTCGACAGCCTTGAGGTGAATGTGTGGTTCAATGATACGATCGTAGATGAATTGTTTCGTTCGTCGGTAGCCCAAATCGAGGAATACGGCCCCAATGAAAGCCTCTAGCGCATCGCCATACATCGACTCATTGATTGATCCAGATTGGTTGTGCTGAATCAAGTGGTCGATGTGAATCTTGCGGCAAATCTCGTTGAGAGATTTGCGGTTGACGATCTTGGATCTCATCTCAGTGAGAAATCCTTCATCCTTGAGGGGATAAATTTTGAAAAGATACTCAGCGATGATAGAGTCGAGAATGGAATCACCCAGGAATTCCAAGCGCTCATTGCAGCCCTTTGCCACATCCATGTCCCGGAATGCCTGGCCATTTTTCCTCATCGAAGAAGAGTGCGTGAAGGCCAGATGATAGAGAAAAGGCTCTCTGGGGGTATAGCCGGAGATGGCACGTACCCGCTTGACAAAGTCGCGATCGGAGGAGAGGTAGGAATTGAAAATCTGACGAGGCGAAATCATACCATAAGGAACAGATAGTTTATTGTCAAGACAAGGTGGGGGGCAGCATGACCAGCGGAGTGCGCTTGTGTCTGGGGGAGGGGCGGCCGTAGAAAAACGCAGTGTGAGGGCTGTGTGATTCTGGGCAGATTCCGGGGACATTGTCTTGCTGATATTCAGACTGCCGCGGAGCAGGAAGACAAAGAAAGTGGAGACCAAAATGGAAAGGCGATCCGAGGATCAGCCTTCCCATTTTTTGAACAGGACCGTAGCATTATGGCCACCAAAGCCAAATGTATTGCTAATGGCCACATTCACGTCCCGCTTTTGGGCCACATTGAAGGTGTAATTCAGGTCACATTGTGGGTCAGCTTCCACATGGTGGACCGTGGGGGGAATGAGACCATGCTGCATTGCAAGGAGTGCTGCAATGGCTTCGATTGCCCCTGCGGCACCGAGAAGGTGTCCGGTCATGGACTTGGTGGAGCTAATGTTGAGCTTGTAGGCATGATCACCAAAGACGTGTTTGATTGCGAGGGTCTCGCTCACGTCTCCCAGTGGTGTAGAAGTCCCATGCACATTGATGTAGTCCACATCTTGAGGCTGAAGTCCTGCATCAGCCAGGACAGAGGCCATGACCCGCTTGGCACCATTGCCATCTGGAGCGGGTGCGGTGATATGGTGCGCATCGGCAGACATGCCCACGCCAGCCAGTTCGGCGTAGATTTTGGCACCCCGCCGAATCGCGTGCTCCATCTCTTCCAGCACCAAAGCACCTGCGCCTTCTCCCATCACGAATCCATCGCGGCGGGAGTCGAAAGGACGACTCGCGCTTTGATACTCCTCGTTGTTTTCGGAGAGGGCCTTCATGGCGTTAAAGCCACCGATGCCAGTTTCATTGATGGCGGCTTCGGAGCCACCTGCCAGGATCACATCAGCATAGCCCATTTTGAGGAGCATGTAGCCGTCGATGAGGCAGTTGGTCGAAGTAGCACAGGCGGACACACTCGAGTAGTTGGGACCACGGAGGCCATACTTAATCGAGATATGGCCACCTGTGATATCAATGATCATCTTTGGAATGAGGAAAGGGCTAAAGCGAGGCTCTTGCCCCCCCTTCACATACTCCAGTACCTGCTCGCTGTGAAATTGAATTCCTCCGATCCCTGACCCCATGACAACACCGAAGCGGTCACGGTCGATGGTGTCGAAGTCAAACCGGGCATCCTGTAGGGCTTCATCAGCCGCTACAATTCCGAATTGGGAAAAAGGATCCAGTTTGCGCGCTTCTTTCCGGTCAAAATAGGCTACGGGATCAAAATTTTTGATTTCACAAGCAAACCGAGTTTTGAACTTGGATGCATCAAAACAGGTGATCCAGTCGGCACCGCTCACCCCATGTGACAACCCATGCCAGTATTCCTGAACATTGTTGCCAATGGGCGTCAAGGCGCCAATACCGGTGATTACAACCCTTTTCTGCTGCATGTATGTTCGAAATTACTTGGTCAGATTTTGCTCCAGGTAGGAAATGGAGTCACCTACGGTGACGATTTTTTCGGCGGCCTCGTCAGGGATACTGATATTGAATTCCTTTTCGAATTCCATGATCAGCTCCACGGTGTCCAGGGAGTCCGCTCCCAGATCATTGGCGAAGCTGGCCTCGGGGGTCACCTCAGAAGGCTCCACTCCAAGTTTGTCCACAATGATTTCTTTGACTCTCTCTGCGATGCTAGACATTGCTCTAGTGATTTTTGGTTGATCCGAAACGTACAAAAGACTCTTGAAAAAGTTGCGCAAATATAAAACAAATTGCAGTTAGCCCCGGTAATTCCACACGGGATTTTTATATTTACCCTATATCATCAGCCCTTGGGTAAGCGCATTAAATTCAGTCAATCTCTTGATCATCAAGATATTGTCATCGGAATTGTTTCCGACATTCGAAGCTGGAAGTTGTGCTATCAGCTCAATCAATTGCTTCATTTACAGCTCCGAAACGTCCGGGAAGCTGACTTTGAAGGCGATTTTGGACTCTCTTCTGGCCCGTTGAACCCCTCCTTAGCAGATGATTCAGTAGGGGTTTTTCAGGATACTCTCTTTGATCACTCCAGAGAATTTACACCAGAAATGTATGAGGATTCAGAATCCTTTCCCTCGCAAGAATACCTCTTATATACAAAAGATCCTCAGAATTTACCTCCGGAAGCACGACCCTTCCGCTTTTTTCTATTAATTCGCAGTGAATCTGAACCGCAACTTCTTGCGACAAAGGTTCTAGAATCCCTGCAACAATCTCCTGCAATCACCTTTGCAGCGGACCTATCGGGCGATAAACACCTGCAATCCCTACTGCCTTGAAACTTTTTCACCTGCGGAAGACCAAAATCGTGGCCACAATCGGGCCTGCTTGCTCTGATTCTGAAACCCTCCTCCAAATGGTAGAGGCTGGAATGGACGTGGCCAGACTCAATTTCTCTCATGCCGATCATGAGACCCACCTACACTGGCTCACCCTCATCAGAGGAATCAATGAGAAGTATGGTACCAACATCACCATTCTTCAGGATCTTCAAGGTCCCAAAATCCGCCTTGGAGACCTCAACGAGCCCGTGAAAGTCAAGACAGACGACATTATCACCCTTCGCTGTGATGTGTCTGAGCACAAGGACGATGTCCTGCCCATTCACTACGAAACCTTCGCGCGCGACGTAGCACCGGGCGATCCAGTGCTGTTTGATGACGGGAAAGTCGAGAGTGTCGTGGTCGAGACCAATGGCACCAACCGCGTGAAGCTGCGCATCATCGTGGGGGATGAACTCAAGAGCCGCAAGGGGGTCAATTTGCCACAGACAAAAATCTCTGTGCCGACCATCACCGAAAAAGACTTTCGCGACATCGACTTCGCCATTGCCAACAAGGTGGATTGGCTCGCGCTGTCCTTCGTGCGTACCGCTGATGATATTCGTTTGCTCAAGGAACTCGTTCGCCTCAAAAACGGGATTTCCAAGATCATCGCAAAAATCGAAAAGCCTGAAGCCCTTGAAAACATCGAAGCCATCATCCAGGCAACCGATGGGGTGATGGTTGCTCGTGGTGACCTTGGGGTAGAAATCCCGATGGAAGAGGTGCCCGCCTGGCAAAAGCGCATCATCCGCCTAGCCAACAAATATGGCAAACCTGTGATCTTGGCGACCCAGGTCATGGAGTCCATGATCGAAAACTCCCGGCCCACCCGCGCAGAAGCCAATGACGTGGCCAATGCGCTCGTAGATGGTGCCGACGCCGTGATGCTCTCCGGGGAAACCTCTGTAGGAAAGTGGCCCGTTCGCGTGGTATCGAGCATGGACAGGATCCTTCGCTCGGTAGAAAGAGAGGACGAAGGCATTTACTATAAAAATCTCGACAGCTCGCATACGGATTCAGAGGCGCTCAGCACCTCCATCATTGTGACTGCCTGCAAGCTCGCGCAAGAGACAGATGCCAAAGCCATCTTAGCGATGACCCGCTCAGGATACACCGCCTTGCAACTTTCTCGCTGTAGGCCCAAGGCGCAGGTCTATGCCTTCACCAATGACCGTCAAGTGCTTCAGATGCTCAACTTGGTATGGGGAATTCGTGGGTTTCTGTATGACCGGAATGTTTCCACCGACGAAACCATTCAAGACGTGCACGAGATGCTCAAAGAAAGAGATCTTGTCATGCCAGGTGATGTGATGATCAATACCGGATCCATGCCGCTTCATGAGCAGGGTCTCACAAACATGATCAAAATCAGCCGCGTGAGAGAAAAAGGAAAGGTGAGAGGATAAGCGATCCATCTCGCTGAGGTCTTTATCGGTCGGTCCCTTTTCTGGTGAAAGGGACCGACATTTTTTATAAAAGGGTGGTCGGGTACAGAGAGAAAAAATAATAATCTCCGTCGTTGGCGAGCGACAGGCCCGCGTGTCATCGCGATCTAGCCGACGGGGTTTTCGCGAATTCAGCTACCTTGCATGTATGAATCCACTTAGGCTTCGAACAGTCAATGTCACTCGCTACGTGGAACCCCTGCGGGAAGGAGGATCGCTTCCTGCCATCGTTGATGCAGACGATGGCGGTTCCTATGTGATAAAGTTTTGCGGAGCAGGGCAGGGCAAAAAAGCCCTGATCGCAGAGCTAATCGGAGGTGAGCTGGCGCGCGCCGTCGGGCTTCGCGTGCCAGAATTGGTATTCATGAACCTTGACGATTCCTTTGGCAGGATGGAGGGCGACGAGGAGATACAGGACTTGCTCAAATTCAGTGTGGGACTCAATCTGGGCCTCCATTACCTGCCCGGTTCGATTACTTATGACCCCGTGGTGTCGATAGCGGAACCATTCGAATCCTCGAAAGTCGTGATGCTCGATAGCCTCATCACCAACATTGATCGGACGGCCCGCAACACCAACTTGCTCAACTGGAACAAAGAGCTATGGCTCATTGACCACGGAGCGAGTATTTACTTTCATCATTCCTGGGATAACTGGCAGGCGCATGCACGTCGGTCCTTCCCGGCCATCAAAGATCACGTGCTCCTACCAAGGGCCAGCGAGCTTGGTGAAGCGGGCGCCGCGATCAGGGAGAGTATTTCCGACACGATCCTCACAGATGTCGTCGCCAGCATCCCCGATATTTGGCTTAGGGATGACTTTCATGCGGATTCTCCGGAGGAAAAAAGGAGTATCTATCTCGAATTTTTGCGCATTCGGCTTTCTCAATTGGATTCACTGGTAATGGAGGCAGAAAATGCAAGGAAAGCAAGTGTATGAGTACGCGATCATCCGCGTGGTGCCAAGGGTAGATCGCGGAGAATGCATCAATATTGGGGTAATGCTTTTTTGCAAAAAGACCCGCTTTCTGGAGATGAAATACCGGCTTGATGAAGTGCGGCTCAAGGCTTTTTCTGCCCATCTTGATTTGGAAGAGTTGTCTAGCTACCTGCGGGCGTGGGATCTTATTTGTCAAGGCAATCCAGAGGGAGGCCCCATTGCCCGACTGGATGTGCCCGAACGTTTTCGCTGGCTATCTGCCGTGAAAAGTACCATTCTACAGTGCTCCAGGGTGCATCCGGGACTTTGCGAAGACCCGCAAGCAGTGTTGGAGCATTTGTTTGGGCACTACGCTGCTTGACGTAGCGTGCTAAGTAGGGCGGTGTTTTCTCGGGCGTTATCAGGAATTATGTGAACTCCTGTACTGAGTACCGAGGGCTTCGCCTCAGGCTAGCATATTACGCCCCGTTGGGACTGAAAAAGCAGTACGCACATAAAATCAAGGTGGAAATTTTGCTGAGCAAATCGCACCTTTGAGGCGCTTACAACAACCCTGTAGGGGGATTCCAACCGACCTCTTCCATGCTATCCGCTGTCATCATTACGCGAAATGAAGAACGAAACATCGGGAGATGCTTGCAATCCTTACAAGGGATTGTAGAGGAGGTGGTCGTCGTTGATTCTGGGAGTAGCGATCGCACCGAAGACATCTGTCGAGCCATGGAGGCTAGGTTTGTCCATCAGCCTTGGCTTGGCTATGGTCCTCAAAAGAATTTTGCCATTTCATTGGCAACATTTGATTATGTGCTGTCCATGGATGCCGACGAAGAACTATCGGAACAGCTGAGATCATCCATCTTGGCAGAAAAAGCTCATTTTTCCGGTGCATATGCGGTGAACCGCCGCAGTCAGTACTGTGGTACCTGGATCAAGCACAGCGGTTGGTATCCCGACCGAAAGGTTCGGATCTTCCCAGCCCAAGCAGCTACTTGGGATGAGTCCCTCGTGCATGAGAAATTAGTATTAGCCCCCCAGCTTGAGACCAAGCGTCTCAGCGGCGACCTGCATCATTATAGCTATTATACCGAAGCGGAACACCGCGAACGAGTGGCCATGTATGCCACCTTGCAGGCGACGGCCATGTTTCGAGCGGGAAAACGCACGCAGTGGTGGCAACCCATCTTTAAGCCTGCTTACACTTGGTGGCGAGTAGCGATCCTCCGCGGTGGGTGGTTAGATGGGAAAGCGGGCTTGCAGATCGCCAAGATCAGCGCTTGGGGGATCAGGTACCGCTATCAAGCACTGGATCAGCAATGGACTGACGCATCGCAGGGGGTATCTAATGACCCCGACTGAGACGCGTCAGCGGTGGAGTGTGTCTGGAGGAAGGTGCTTTTTGAGATAGCAAATGTGGGATTGTCTTTCTCTCGTTTGCTGTGTTCAGCACCAATAGAAGAGGGCTTTTATCCTCCGAAAGAGTAAAACTTTGAGGAGAAGTCAAGGATCAGGCCTCAGTCAAATCTTTCACTTCTGCCTCAGGCGCATTGGCCATCACCGACTCGATTCCGTTTTCCATGCCGTCCTTGGAGGCATAGTTTTGGGAAGTTCCGATGACCTGGTTGTTTCCAGCGCGGAGGTTAAAGCGCCATTTGCCCGACTCAGTCTGCTTCCGCTCGAAGCGGTCGTCGCTGACTGAATTTTTTTTCACTGATTCGATGCCATTTTTTGCGCCAGCTTTGCTGGTATATCCTTCGCTTGACAAGATGATTTGGCCATTTTTGGCTTTCAAGCGAAAATAAAACTCGCTGCTCTTTTCAGATTGAAATAGCTCAAACATAAGTACTGAAAGTTGGAGGTGAGTAGTGATTGACTTTTTTCCCGGGCAGAAGATACTGAAAAAACATAGACGCTTCCAAAATACTGGATATTCATACTCCATGATCCAACCCGCTTGGATAGGACCAAAGAATGACTCAGGAGTCACACGATAATGCGTTTTTTCTAAGATCTTTTCTCTGCAAAAAAATGAAAAAATCGACCGTCCTACACCGAGAGGATATGCACCAAATCCAGCAGGCTCTGGCTGATCTGTTGATCTTCTTTGCAAGCCTTATCAAAGGAAGTGTATTTGATCTCTCCATTTTTGATGCCCACCATGATGTTAGACATGCCCTCCATGAGCGCTTCTACCGCAGCGGCACCTAGCCGACTGGCCAGCACCCGATCCGCGCAAGTGGGAGTGCCACCGCGCTGAATGTGTCCGAGCACGACCACCCGGGTGTCGTAATGGTTGAAGGTTGCATTGATTTGCTTGGCTACTTCAAATCCGCCACCTGCATCATCTCCTTCCGCAACGATGATGATGCTGGAAGACTTTTGGCGCAGCCAACCTTGTTGTAATTTCTCAATCACTTGATCCATGAAGGTCTGTTGCTCTGGGATGAGCACCGCCTCTGCGCCAGAAGCGATGGCCGTGTTCAGGGCAATAAATCCCGCGTCCCTGCCCATGACCTCAATGATGAAGAGTCGATCATGCGAATCAGCCGTATCTCGGATTTTATCAATGGCTTCCATTGCAGTGTTGAGAGCGGTATCGTAGCCGATGGTGAAGTCCGTGCCAAACAAATCGTTGTCGATCGTCCCGGGAACTCCCACAATGGGAACTTTGTGTTCAAGACTAAAAATGCGCCCTCCGGCAAAAGTCCCGTCACCCCCAATAGCGACCAGACCTGTGATCCCTGCTGCATGGATGTGATCAAAAGCTTGCTTTCTCCCCTCTGGCGTTCGAAACCGTTCACTTCGAGAGGATTTCAGGATCGTCCCCCCACGCTGGATAATGTTGCTCACCGACTGGGCTTGCATCTCTACAAAATCGCCGTCAATCATGCCCTCGTATCCCCGGCGAATGCCAACGACTTCGATCTCGTTGGCGATACTGGCGCGCACCACTGCCCTCACGCAGGCATTCATGCCAGGAGCGTCGCCGCCTGATGTGTAAACTCCGATTCGTTTCATGCGAACAATATCAAGACCTTGTGAAAAATCCCAGAGATTTCCACCGCGAATTACGGATTAGATCACACCGAATTCAAGCCCGGAGCGAATTGTTCCTTCATGTCAAAAATGATCCGGGTGAGTCGCTTCGATCTTCGCCAGTCCTTTTTCTACCTCCGAGATGGATTTTGTATAGAAGAGATGCCTGCTCATATTTGTGCTGATGCATTCAGCAGGCCTGAGGAGCGCCCCGGCCTCGCATCACTTCTCTCTAAGTTCACCCAAGCCCTATGTCTCGCTACACTCAAAAGATCGCCGACGAGATGAACTTGTCGCCCCGGCAAGTCGCCGCCACCCTCACCCTAATTGGAGAAGGGGCCACCATTCCCTTCATGGCACGCTACCGAAAGGAAGTGACAGGCAGCCTAGATGAGGTGCAACTGGCCAGCATCCGCGACCGATCTGAACAGTTGGAGCAACTCGAAAAGCGCCGGGAAGCGATCCTCCTTTCGCTGGAAGAGCGAAACCTTCTCACCACAGAACTCAAGGAGAATGTTCATGCTGCTGAAAGCCTCAGCCGGCTCGAAGATATTTACCTGCCTTACAAACCTAAGCGACGTACCCGCGCGACCATTGCCCGTGAAAAGGGTCTCGAACCATTGGCCTTGTTGCTTTTTGAGCAACCAGCACAACTCGATCCCGACAAGGAAGCTTCAGCGTTTGTCAACCCCGAAAAGGAGGTGGAATCGGTAGATGCCGCCTTACAGGGTGCCAGAGACATCATTGCCGAAATGGTCAATGAAGACGCCGACGCCCGTCAGGAGATCAGAAGCTTGTTTGAGCAGGAAGCCATGGTAGAGGCAAAGGTCATGAAGGGCAAGGAAGCAGAAGGTGCCAAATACAAAGATTACTTCGAATGGCGCGAAAAGCTCGCCGATATTCCTTCCCACCGATTGCTGGCGCTTCGCAGAGCAGAAAAAGAGATGATCCTCGCTTTGCACATTCGACCAGAAGACGAAGACGCTCTGTACCGATTGGAGCGGCGATTTGTAAAAGGGATGCACCCAGCTGCCGAGCAAGTCCGGCTGGCAGTGCAGGATAGCTACAAGCGACTCATGGCCCCCAGTCTGGAAACAGACGTACGCATTTCGTCCAAAGACCGCGCGGACGCAGAAGCCATTCGCGTGTTCGTGGACAACCTTCGCCAGCTCTTGTTGGCAGCCCCCCTCGGCAAAAAACGGATGATGGCAGTGGATCCAGGATTTCGCAGTGGGTGCAAGGTGGTGTGCTTGGATGAACAAGGCAATTTATTGGAAAACACCGCCATTTATCCCCATCCTCCTCAGCGCCAGGCGGCTCAGGCTGAGCACATTGTCATGTCGCTCGTGCAAAAACACCGATTGGAAGTCGTGGCTGTTGGCAATGGGACTGCCAGCCGGGAGACAGAAAGCTTCTTCAAAGACATCCAGCTGCCCGGCGTGACGATCGTCATGGTCAATGAGAGTGGTGCCTCCATTTACTCAGCTTCCGAAGTAGCGCGGGAGGAATTTCCCGACCACGACATCACCGTTCGCGGCGCCGTGTCCATCGGTCGTCGGCTCATGGATCCGCTCGCTGAGTTGGTCAAGATTGATCCCAAATCCATCGGGGTAGGTCAATATCAGCACGACGTAGATGCATCGGCGCTGAAAAACAGCCTCGACGACACCGTTGAATTTTGTGTGAACCGCGTCGGCGTAGAGGTCAATACTGCGAGCAAGCAACTTTTGACATATGTCTCTGGCCTTGGCCCCGCCCTCGCCCAGAACATCGTGGACTATCGAAAAGAAAAAGGGGCTTTTGAAAGTCGCCGTGACTTGCTCAAAGTACCTCGTCTCGGGGAAAAAGCCTTCGAACAAGCCGCAGGATTTTTGCGGATTCGCGACGCCAAACATCCTCTCGATAGCAGCGCTGTGCACCCTGAGAGCTATCACATCGTGGAGCAAATGGCCGCTGATCTCGGTATTTCTCTCCAGCAACTCATGAGTGATGACCAGGCCCGCCGCCGCATCGACCTAAAAAAGTATGTTACTGAAAAAGTCGGTCTGCCTACTTTGGAAGACATTGTGGCAGAATTAGCAAAGCCAGGACGCGATCCCCGGGAGCAATTTGAGGTATTTCAGTTTGCCGAAGGCGTGCATGAGGTATCAGACCTTCGCGAAGGAATGGTGCTGCCCGGGATCGTGACCAACATCACCGATTTCGGCGCCTTTGTCGATATTGGCGTGCATCAAGATGGGCTCGTTCATCTTTCTCAGATGGCTAATCGGTTCATCAAGCACCCCACGGAAGTGGTCAAGGTTCACCAGCCGGTGAGGGTTCGCGTCACAGGAATTGATATTCCGCGCAAGCGCATCAGCCTGTCGATGAAAGACGAGACCGAAACAGCTCGTCCCGCTGCTGCTCCTCGAAGGGACCCTGCAGCTGCGCAGCGACCTGCGAAAGCTCCGCAAAAAGAGAAGCCACAGCCCCCCATTCAGAATGATTTTTTTCGGGTGAAACCTTCTCAGAAAAAAGGGAAGAAATAGCCCCGATGAGCGGAATGGAGATCAGACAGGCAAATTCTTAGGAGGATAGCGAGCGAAGGTCGTGCTATGATTCTCCCAATATTTGCTCGACCGGGATATGACTGCATCGAAAATGCC
>DAITMB010000018.1:0-55336 GCA_036835375.1 Bacteroidota bacterium | reverse complement strand
TGGCAGGTCAGCCAGAAGGCGTGTACCTGGTCAAAATCAGCGATGGCGAACGGACAACCTACAAGCGCGTCGTGCGCGAGTAAGGCATCCAGTGAATAGATAAGATCAGGGGAAGGAGCCGCGTGCTTCTTCCCCTTTTTCTTTGTCATAGCACCAGAGAGATGTATCACGAGATCTTTTCATGGGAATCCTCCTGAGCAGTTGTACATTAGCATTCGATTTGCTTTTTTTGCAGTCCTGTTTAATAAAATGAAATCATCTATGGCTGGCAAGGTTCAGGATCCTAAATTGAAGGATCAGTTGGTGGAAGTCGAAGAAGTTGGTGGGGGAGAAGAGCTATCTTTCTTCGATCGGTATCGCAACATCATCCTGGGTGCAGGTGCACTGATCGTGTTGGTGGTGCTAGCGCTTGTCGGGCTCAACGTATATAATGGCTCTCGAAACGGCGTAGCCAATGAAGAGATGTTTCGGGCGATCAATGCCTTTGAAAGTGATTCTCTGGACCGGGCCATCAGCGGTGGAGGTCAATTTCTGGGGTTAGAGGAAATCGCTTCTGAATACAGCGGAACAGAAGCTGCCAACCAAGCCAATTACTACCTGGGTGTCGCCTATCTGAAAAGTGATTCGCTGGACGATGCCATTGGAATCGAATACCTAGAAAAAGTCTCTGGATCTAATAGTACCCTGGCTATGTCTCGCGACATTGCGTTGGCCTTTGCGTACGAGCGCCAGGAAAACTTTTCCAAAGCAGCCTCTTTGTTCAAAAGAGCTGCTTACACACCGAAGGAAAATGACCAAACCACGCCCTACCTATTGTTGGAGGCTGGTCGTTGCTACGAATTGGCAGGAGATGCCAAGGCTGCCCTGGGCGTGTACACCACCATCAAGGAAGATTTTTCCAAAAGCACCGAGGCCCTTCGTATCGATAAGTATATCGGAAGAGTTTCTCCATGATGACAACGCAAGGACATGACCTCTCAGGGATTTCGTACCAAGGCGGACAGGCTCATCTGACCGATAGGGTAGTGATTGTCGTGAGCAAATGGAACCCGCAAATCACCGAAGCTCTCTACGAAGGCGCCCTTCAAGTCCTTAAAAAGGAAGGACTCCGAGCGGAAAACATTGTGCGCTACGATGTGCCGGGATCCTTTGAACTTCCCCACGGTGCAGACATTGCCTTGCAAAAGCATCCGAATCTTGATGGGGTGATTTGCCTTGGATGTGTCATTCAGGGTGAGACGCGCCACTTCGAATTCATCTCTCAAGCTGTTGCCAATGGCATCATGCAGATTGGGCTTACTTACCACTGTCCTGTGATGTTTGGGGTGTTGACCCCCGATAATATGGAGCAAGCACTTGATCGGGCTGGCGGCAAGTACGGAAACAAAGGGGCAGAAGCAGCCGTGGCACTTCTCGAAATGATCGACTTGGAACGGAGCTAAGCCGACCGCTACGAGATCCAGTTTCCTTTTAGAAGTAATCAGCGTTTTTTTCCATCCAGAAATTATTGTCAGCATGGCTCGCAGGCCAAGGGATCCGAGGTGGGTTTCTTGGCCTTTTGCATAATGGGACCTGGGCACAGAATTTTACCATTTGCGAAGGCGATCCTTTGATGACTGTCCAAAGTCGTTTGAAAGATTGTCGTTAAGCATGCGCATCGACTGGTGCGTTCATTTAAACAGTTTCCGTATGAAAAATAAAATAATTCTCCTCAGCTTGCTGCTTTTTGCCTTTGTCGCCGGACAGGCACAAGACCGAATCGGACTAAAGGTGTTTCCGGAATTCTCCCGGGTTTACTCTTCTGGCAACTTTCAAGACGCAACCAACGCGACTTTCACCTTTGGCGGCGGGATTCAGCTCATCAAGAAACTCCTGCCCGTGGTTCATCTGGAAACTGGGCTTTACCTACAGAATCGTGGGATGAACGGAAAAGGGATCGATGTTCGAAATGGACAAAATATTCTGATCGCTTTTGGAGACGTGAAGTATCGGTACCAGTATCTGTCCTTTCCGCTTCTGCTACGGTTTGATTTTGGATCCTTTTATATGGCTGTCGGGCCGGAAGTCGATGTCCTCCTGGACGCCGAAATTACCTATACTGCTGGTTCGCTAGATTTTAACGTTCCAGACAACGACGCCCGCAACCTTATTTTGGCTGGTGCCGGAGCTGTAGGATTCAATCTCGAACTCCTATCCCGTGTCGATTTTTTCATTGAGACCAGAGCACAGGCCCAACTGACGAGACTCTATTCCTTTGACAATGCCCCACGCATAATCAATATTGGGATTGGTACGGGGATCAATATCGCGTTGAATTAATCGGCACGGAGTCAGAAAAGCCGCAAGATCCGTGGCATCGCTTCTGGATAATGGACGATAAGATTCATCACGTTTGAACATATCAACTGAGCAGAAAGACCAGCCAACATGGCTGGTCTTTCTTTTTTTGCTCAAAATGACCTCTCCCAAACCAGAACGAGAGGGTGAAAAAGCAGGAGGTCTCCACGGAAAAGTGAAGGAAATGAGCATGGTTCCAAAAAATTTCACTAATAAGTTTGGTAATGATGATTTTATTAGTAATTTTAGGACATGATCTTAGCGCTCTTAGCCAGACGAGCAGGTAGAGGGAAAAGCAAGGTTTGGGCAGAGGAACAAGGGAGATGGAGTGCGAGAACTTACCAATGTGAAACCAAAATTCATGAAAAGTCCATTCACGAAGGGCAAGGCGATATTAGAGGGAGAGTGGAAAGAGCATTCGTTCAGGAAGGACGTGTTCCGAATCTTCGAGCAACACTATCGCTGTGTCGATACAAACCAGACATTCTCTACTCCCGATCTAGATCGACTTCACCTCACCCAGCTCCACAACCAGTATCGAAGCCGCCATCAGATCCCTTTTCCGCAGGAAATTCAACGAATTCGTATGCAAGTCGGCCTCTCGGCGGCGCGTATGTCCGAAATTCTTGACTTGGGGATCAACAGCTATCGGCAGTATGAGCAAGGAGAGATCCCCACGCAAGCCAATGCAAAATTGATTCGACTTGCAGCGCAACCGGATCGCTTGGCGGAGTTCGTGGAGGAAAAAGCCCACATTTTTACCCCACGTCAACTCCAGAAAGTCCGTGGCCGGGTGGATCAACTCTTGCGAGACCAGGAAAAAAGCAGTGTGATGTCTTATCTGTGGAATTCACATTTGGAGCCCAATGAATTCACGGGCTTTGTGAAGCCAGAGCTACAGAAGGTTGCGCAGTACGTCCTGTTTTTCGTGGAGCGAATGAAGCCGCTCAAGACACAGCTCAATAAATTGTTGTTTTATGGGGATTTCCTTCATTTCAAATTACATGGCTTTTCGATTTCAGGATGTAACTATCGAGCCATTACTTTTGGTCCCGTGCCTTCGCACTTTCACGAGCTCTTTGAGGTGCTAGAAAGCCAAGGCTACCTTCGAATTGAGGAAGAGTTATTTTCTTCAGGGCACATTGGCGAGCGATTTCTGGCAAATACCCAGGCCGCCGAAGACAAGTTTTCTGAGACAGAATGGAACACTATGCAGCGAGTAGCGCAAACATTTGAGCACAGCCGAAGCCGCGAACTCATCGACCTCAGCCATGAAGAAGACGCCTGGAAAGACAATCATGAAGCCAAAAGCTTGATTTCGTATCAGCAATATGCTTTTCGACTCAAGGGATTGTGATTGTAGGTTTTTGACCAAGTTCTAAGGCAGATCTTGTCTGCACTACGATATTTTTTCGCGCCATTTCCGATATTGGTGCCTCGTTCTTTCGCAACGACATGACCGCATGTCATTCCGATGTTTGGGGGTTGGACCTTGGGTCTAGCCCCTTTTTTTTGCAAAAATGTAGGGGCGCAAGCAAACATCGCCTGACAGGCGGACAGCGATTCACGCACAGACGAGTCCGGATTGAGTGTGAACGACGGAATCGATCAACTTTTCCTTTTCAATAGGCCGAGTAATCCGTCGGGTACAGAAAAAAAATGTCTATGTGGGACACATTATTTTGAAAGTCCACATTCCCCTTGAGGTACCCCCATTCTGGGGAGTCGCTAAACGCCTTCCAGTTGGCGTCGCGTGCAGATTGGTCTTCGTGTGTGGTCATGTACATGAGATTGGGCATACGTTCGCCTGAAATCACCTCGCCGTAAAACACCGCGTTGAAGCCGAGTTGGTCAAAAATCTTGATTTCCCCTCCCACGTTAAACATGTCCACTTTGTTTCGATACTTCACTTCTGTTGACGATTCGTAGCTCCTGAGTTCATAGATTCGGTCTGCTCGTGGACCAGTCAATGCTGGGGTTGACATGTTGGGCATATCTTCAAATGCTTTCATCAGCACGGAGGAAATCCGTTGATAAGGAGGGAAATCGGGGATGGCGAGAAGGTATTCTGCTCCCGCAGCGAGGTAGGCGCTGTCCTGTGTCAATCGCTCTTCATATGCGTCAAATTCTGCCAAAGAGGTAAAAGGGATCAACAGATACACCCGCAAGGTGCTGTCTTGGGACGAAGGACGAGGCTTGAACACTCCCACGGGTCCTATACCGAGCCGCTCAAGAGCCGGAAGCAGTGCTTTGGCGAGATAAGTTTCCGTCAGTTCCAACTGATAAGTACTTGAAAAAGTATAGGTTTTGAGCTGGTAATATTCTCGGCCAGGGGCATCGGAAACATTTTTAGGAGCGGAAGTCGAGGCACAAGCAGCAAGAAACACAGCGAGAAGGGAGATCAGAAAGCGAGTCATGGGCAGCGGAAAGTTAGAAAGGGGTAGAAGGAAAATCGGATTCAGCACTGATCAAAGGAAAAACTGCTTTGACCAAGGCAGCTGGCAGCAAGAGCGGGATCGAAGGTAGGCAAATGGCAGAAGAGAAAATGCGAGAAGCGTTGGGAATGTGAGGGCTTTTTGCAAATTACTCTTCCTGGAGTAAGCTGGAGTCCTGTCATCATTTTATGGGGTCGGATATCAACTGACAAAAGCCTGGTCAAAATATTACCTTACCGCACGCGGAATGAGCGATCCACAAATTTTGAAATTGTGTCTGGCACAGATTCGGCCTTTCCGAGGGGAGGTCGAAGCCAACTTGGAAAAACATCTGCACTTCGTGGCGCAAGCAGCGGAGCGTCATGCGGACCTGATCTTTTTTTCTGAGCTTTCCCTCTCGGGATATGAGCCGCGATTGGCAGCAAAATTGGCGACTCATCTTGAGGATGAGCGGTTTGACCGGCTGCAACGAGCCAGTGATGCGCATGGCATCGTTGTCGCCACAGGTATGCCGATCCGGGAAGATCACGGGAACATGATCGGGATGATGATTTTTCAGCCGAATGAGCCGCGGCTAAGGTACGCAAAGCAGTACCTGCACGAGGACGAACTCCCCTATTTTGTGGCTGGGCAACTTCCCTGTCTTTTTTCTGTGAAGGGCATCCAGCTCGCTCCGGCCATCTGTTATGAGTCCCTTCAAATGAACCATGTAGTGCAAGCGCATCAAGCGGGAGCGCAAGTCTATCTGGTCTCTGTTGCCAAGGCTGCATCGGGCCTTGATCGGGCCTTTGCGCACTATGCTCAGATTGCTATGCAATACCAAATGCCTGTCCTGATGTCCAATTGCGTGGGGCCTTGTGAGGATTTTGTGGGTGGTGGCAAATCAGCGATTTGGAACCCAAAGGGAGTTTTGGTTGCGCAAATGGGTGGGGAAGAAGAAGGGATGTTGATGTATGACCTGGATCTCTCGGGTCGAGGGGCGGAATGATACTAAGTTAGTCAATTCAATGATGGCCATTTCGCAGAAAGCACAGAGCAGATGCTTTCAGCAAGCGATGACCAGCACGCGCTGAGAATTGTTTCATGCAATCGCCTTGTTCCTTTGCAACGTTGCGCTACCTTGTGAATTCACATGAACGCCTGGCAACAGCATCCTACACGCCCCTCGTTAGGGTGGAAATAGTAGAAAAAAAACGCATGAAAATCGGTCTCTTCTTTGGCTCCTTCAATCCCATCCACACCGGACACCTGATTTTGGCGCAGACAGCGCTCAATCTCACCGATCTCGATCGGGTGTGGCTGGTGGTGTCGCCGCAGAATCCATTCAAGGACAAGAAAAATCTTCTGCCCGAGTATGACCGATTTCGTATGGCTGAGCTGGCCTTGGAGGGGAACGAGCACATGTTGGCTTCCAATGTGGAATTTTCGCTACCCAAGCCTTCTTACACCATTGATACGTTGACGCATCTCAGCGAGCGCTACAAGACCTACACATTCTCGCTGATCATGGGAGCCGACAATTTGCAGCACTTTCACAAGTGGAAAAATCATGAGGCCATCTTGAAATACTACCAGCTGTATATTTATCCTCGGAGTCAGGCAGAACCCGGCCCATTGGCAGATCACCCCCATGTGAGGACCTTCGAAGCGCCCATGCTTGATATTTCGGCTACCTACATCCGCGAGACCGTTCGTCAGAAAGGGTCGGTTCGCTACATGGTTCCCGAGGCCGTGTTTGGCTATCTGGAAGAAAACGGCTTGTTTCGCTGATCATATGCGTGAATCCATCCCCAATATTCTCACCGCATCCAACCTTTTTTGTGGTACCCTGGCCTTGATCATGGTGTGGCAGGACCACTTGTGGGCCTGTGTGGCATTGATTGCGGCAGCGTTGCTGCTTGACTTTTTCGATGGCTTCGTCGCCAGGTTGTTGGGGGTTTCCTCTCCAGTGGGCAAAGAACTGGATTCTTTGGCAGACGTTGTGAGCTTCGGGGTGGTGCCGGGATTTGTGATGGCGCGGCTGATCCGCACAAGTCAAGGCGCTGCGTTTCCAGATGAGACACTCTGGGAAGCCGGGATCGGTTGGCTCTGGATGCTGGGCTTGCTCATTGCCGTATTTTCTGCCGTGAGATTGGCGCGATTCAACCTTGACACACGACAAAGCGATGTGTTCATTGGTTTGCCCACACCCGCCAACGCCATTTTTGTGATCGGATTGTGGATTCTCGTGGAGCAGCGTGCTGAATGGGCATTGGTCCAAGGGATAAACCAACCCGCCGTGTGGGCGCTGATTTCCTTGGTGTCGTGTTATCTCTTGTTAGCGAATGTGCGCCTGTTGGCACTGAAATTTCACGATTACGGTCTCAAAGGCAATGTATTTCGCTATGGATTATTGGTCGGTGCGGCGATCTTGCTGGCGACACTCGGAGGAGCAGGGTTTTCCTTCATCATTTTGTTCTACCTTGCGCTTTCGTTGATCGATAACCTCTTGCGTGATGGCCATTTGGCGGGAAGAGTAGCGAGTGATTAAGGCACAAAAGGTTCTTTTCGGAATGCGCTTGAGGGTCTTTTTTTAGACTTGTTTCCTCGTCACAGAGAAAAGCCGAGCTTTGTCCGCCTACAAGGAATTCGCCGATCTCCCATTTTCATTTTTCGCATTTATTTTAGAATCTCTTTTTTGTTCTCCCATGAAATTCAACGCTACGATTCACATCATGCCCCGCCCCGAAATCCTCGACCCTCAGGGCAAGGCGACTCTGCATGGACTTCACAACTTGGGATTTTCGCAAATCGAGCAAGTGAGAATCGGCAAGCAAATCGATCTGACGGTAGAGGCTGACGACGCCGCAAGTGCGAAAGCGACCCTGGAGGAAGCCTGTCGCAAGTTATTGGCAAATCCAGTGATCGAACAGTTTCGGTTCGAGCTTCAAGAGACAGCGTAATCCGCTCAGCTCACCACCTCTATTTGGTGGCCCTCCCAAGGGTGCAGCAATGATTGCCTTCTATATAATTGGAGCCATTGGCTCATATCTGAGGTATCCACACGCTCCATCAGCTCTTCTTGTCTGCGCTCGAACTGTATCAGGTGGATAGCTCCTCCTTCTTGGCGAATCCACGCCAGGAGTTCAGCCCGATAATCATCGTCCATCCACGGCCCTTCGACGACCAACTGGCGACCTGCTTTAGCCTTGCCAAACACGGAGATGAAGTGCCGGGCACTCCGCATATGATTGGTTCGCACGTGCGGATGGCTTGCCTCGTGGGTAGGAAGCTCGAAGTCAAAAAACCGATGATCGGGAAATCGCTGCCGCAAGTAGGCCGTTTTTCCTGCCTTGGGCGGTCCTACGGGCACCACGACTGTGAAGGTGGCGCTTGGGGCGTCGGCAGGAGCAGGAGCGCGGAGTATTTTTTCTAGTAAATCACTTCTACGCTGCTGGAGGGAATACCACAGTGCATTTTTTTTCAGGTGAGGCGATTGCTGATATACCGCCTGTATCTGATCATACGTCCCTAGTTCATATTCGACCCGTGGCACGATTTCGTGGAGGAAATGATCGATGGAGGAATAGACTTCATCTTGTTTGATGCAGATTCTTCCGTGCAGGTCAAACCACGCAAATTGTCCCAAGAGGCGAATGTCCACCTTGCAAGCCAGTTGTTTGTATTGGTCGATGGTAGCGCCCCGGAGATACATTTGAAGGGGAGCACTGTGGTAGCGCACCATCGACAAGATGCGTTGGCGCTGATCGGGGTCAATGTCGGGCCTTTGCAACAAAATATTTCGGGCAATCGGCACGCCGGCAGCTTCATGTCCGCGAGCGCTCCAGCGCCCTTGCACCCACTGCGTCACCACGGGCTTTCCCACGTCGTGGGTGAGCACGGACCAGTAGAGCGCCTGGTAGTCCCGCTCCGATAGCTGAAACTGACCGTGGTGCTGATAAAACTGGCTCAGCACTAGCAGGGTGTGATTAAAGACCGAGCCTTCCGCATGAAACTTGGGATTTTGGGGCGTATTGCGCAGCTCTCCCACGATCTCAGGAGGTAGCGGGAGCTGTGTTGCCTCCATTCCTGTCTCCATGTCATCCGCTTTTGTCATCCTATTTTCAGGGCTGTTATCGTCAATAATGCTCAGCGCGAAAGGCCTGGAGCGATGTCTTGTACGTAGGGCTGTGGGTCAACTCTCGAGGCGGAGTATCACAATGTTCCTATGTCAAATATCACTGTCCCGCCCTTTCTGCGAATATGGACTACTCATCGTCAGGATCAAAGACCACAGGGAGCTCATCCCCTATTTCGGCTTCCATCATTCTCAGGATGTCGGATTCCAACTCGGCGTCAAGGTCCAACTCATCGCCGATTTGCACCTCTTCTTCCCATGCTTCCCGCTCTTCGTCCGGCCAATCTTCAAAGCCATCATCAATGTCGGACCAATCATCGATGAGGTCGTCGGCAGCATCGTAAAAAAGCTCTTCCTCCATCGGGAGATACATATCACCTTGGTAGGCTTCGTCGAACACCAGCTTGAATTCTACACGCCGATTCATCTGTTTGTGCTCGTCGGTATCGTTAGGCACAATCGGTCGTGTTTCCCCGTAGCCTTTTGCAGCGACCCGGTCCTGTTCAAATTCGCCTTTTCGAATGATGTAGGCGCGTATGGCATCTGCCCGATCTTGAGAAAGGCGGAGGTTACTCTCGTCGCGGCCATCGGAGTCGGTGTGTCCTTCGATTTCAAGCTTAAACATCGGGTAGGCCTGCAAAAAACGGACGATGTAGTCGAGGTTGGGTTGAATGTCGCCGCGCAACTTGGCAGAGTTGCTGCCAAATTCCATGGACTCGAACACGATGGGTTTTTCTTGCTCAAAGCTCTGGGTGAGCATCTCAAAGGTGCTGTCACCGCGCAAGATGATGTCCTTTTTGATGGTGAGATAATTATCTCCCAGTACATAAATCCGGTAGCGGTTGTTGTTGACCAAGTCGAACTCGAAGTAGCCGAATTCATTGATTTTTTTGGGGGCTACCTCGATCCCACGCTCCAGGTCCACGATCATGACTGTACCCTGGAGAGTGTAGCCAGACACGGAATCTACCAGCACTCCTCGAAGCTTAGCGATGGCATCGGGCCTGGCCTCCATCGGCATAGGAAAGGAAAAAATGTCGAAATCCTGGTTGACGTGGTCCAAGTCTTTATCTTTTGCATTGGCATAAAAGAGCGTTTCGCCCTTGCCGTCGATGGAGAAGTAGTATTCGTTCCCTTTGGTGTTGACGAGAGGACCCACATTTTTAGGAAGCTCCCAGTTGACGCCGATGTACCGGGATTTGTAAATGTCGTATCCGCCAAAGTTCTCGAGATGACCCTCGGAACCAAAGTAGAGGGTTCCGTTGATTTTATGAAAAAATGGGGTGACTTCGCTTCGGGGCGTGTTCACGACAGGACCGAGATTTTGCGCAGGCATCCATTTTCCTTGCTCATTGAGCTGGGTCATGTAGATGTCAGTGCCGCCAAAGCCGCCCGGGCGATTGGAAGAGAAGAAGAGGGTCTTGCCATCGGCAGAAATATTGGGCTGCGAGTCCCATGATTTCGAGTTGACATTGCCGCCGAGATTGTGAATGCCTATCCAGCCGCCCGCCTCGTAGGTCGCTTGGAAAATATCGCAGTCTCCCAGCCCATCAGCTGATTTGCAGCGGGTGAAGTAGAGCGTCTTACCATCGGGTGAGAGGCAGGCGGATCCCTCGTTGAATTGAGTATTGATGTCGTTGCTCAAGCGCATCGCTGGGCGCCATTTGCCATCCAGGAAGTCGCGCTCTGTGTAGTACAGGTCTTCGTTGAATCGCTCGAAAGGGTCGATAAATTCACTCCTGAGGATACCGGAGGTATCACGTCGGGAGGTGAAAATCAGGACCGAATCGCTGGGGTGCATGTAGGGCGCATAGTCTGCATCTGGACCATTGACAGCTCGGCCCATACTTTCAAGATAATTTTTCGGTAAAATCAGTGGATCAAGGCGTTTTCGCAATTTGAGTAGCTTTTCGTAATCCGCCACGGGAATCCAATTGCTGGCGGTAGGGGCTTTGATCTCAATCAAAGCAATGTTTTGCTCCTCATCCAACCGCACATCCAGTCGCAAGGCGGCGGCACCAAGGCGATGAATTTCGGCCAATTCATAGAAAAAAATCGCCGAAACGGTATCTCCAAGCTGCTGCTTCACGTGGCCCAATTCCCACAACAAGTGTATATCTCGCTGAAAGTTGATGATGCCAAACTGCGACACATATTTTTGAAGTATCAAGCCCAGTTGCTCCGCATCACCCGATTCTCGGATCTCTTCTATGCGGTCGAGCTCCTTCTCGTTGTAGTAATATTCGGTTTTTGAAATGTTGGGGAACATCTGCACTTCCCCGTATCCCGCGAGAAGGTCTTCCTGGCTGCGAAGCAACACCGAGCGCTGCTTCACAATGTAATCTTCACCCAGCGGGTCGCCTCCAGGATCTTCACCAGGCTGAGAAAACAACCCCATAGGTACGGTCCCCAGCAGGCAGATAACTAGAAAATAAATGGTCCGCATCATAGTTGGGTCTGAAATGAGCCTTTGTGTTTCCCTTAGAAATACCTAGCCAAACGACATGATAAAAATACAGCGAAGTAGCGTTCACTCCTGAACCTTCACAACGAAATTTATAAAGGAATGTGTCAAATTCCGTTTTCTCAAACTGATTGATGAGAGGCAAGAAAATATAATGGCATGGTATCTCGCTTCGAATATGTAGCATAGATATCCAAGACAAAAGTCTGGAAATCAGGTACCAAGGATTATCACGACTGAATGTTCGGGGGGGCGGAAAGTGGACCGGAGCTTATGTAGTACGGTGTTGACTGATGACGATATTGGTTTCTTTCTGGGGGTGTGTAAGTAGCTTTTTCTTTGAAATTTTGAATGGCATGACGGCGTTTGGGGGAGCATGGACTATGCCAAGAAAGCCCAGATGTCCTGATGCTGATAAGGGTTCCGGTTTGTGGCATTACCCCCAGCTTTTCCAGGACCTCCTCCAGCATTGGGCATAGAAAATGAACCCGTCAAGGCGCTGTACCCTCCTTAATTAAAACCCAGAAGTGACCTAAGTTTTCGACCCAACGCCCTCAGTCAAAGGTTTTTTTTCACACCCTCAATCACGACTTTCTTCTATTCAAATGCCCGCTGGAGGAGAAGATGCGCTTGCTTACTCTCTAATCCGCCATCTTGCAGATCAAGGTAGCTCCCATCGGGTGTCTGGAAGGTGCAGTACACAATGCTTTCTCGCCCTCTGCTGCGAAAAGAGAGCTGCCAGCGATATCGAACCCCTTCCATGCCGGGAAGCTCAGACGAAACAATCACCATCGGGTCGCCTTCTTGTAGCTCAATACCGTACATGCGGGCCCAGCTTCGAAGCTGCTCTTGCGCCCAAACCGTGGGAAGGCTACTCCGCACCGAGTAGGCAGGTACTTCTAGCACTCCTATTCGAATCGATGCCATCTCTACCAGCACGGACGATCCGCCTGATTCCGGAATGACTCTACCCTGTGTGAGCTTGGCCACCTGCTCTTCCAGCGAAGAGATTCGCCTCATAAGGCGCTCTTGATCCCGATCAGATTCATACTCCGCCAAAAAGGCTTCTCGCTGTCGAATTCGCTTTTCCCGCATCGACACGTCCCATCCGCGTTCAGTCAAGTCTTGTTGCGCTGTCTCGAGGCGACGGAGTTGCCTCAGATAAATGGCTTGACGGGCCTTGGCTTGTTCACTTCCGGGATTCAGTGCCAAAATAAGCCGCTGGAGGCTGTCCTGCACACGCGCTTGTCGAGCCAAGCTGGCATTTAGTTGTTCGTTGCTTTCTAATAAGCTATCTTCTCGCCGCGCGGTCTCGTTCATGAGTCTCTCTAGTCCATCCTCGTTCGGCTCATTTGCTGTCGAAGCTTGGCGCTCCATGCGCGCTAATCGTGAAAACACGATGTCCAACTCTTGATCTTTGGACAGCAACGCCTGTTGATAGCCTTGTACTTGCTCGCGCAGGGTCTTGATGGCTTCGGATTGTCGAGCGATTTCTTCCTGCAAGAAGTCAAGGGAATCACATCGCGGCACATCAGCAGTCAATCCGACCTGGGCGCGAAGCTGAGCATTTTCCGTCTCCAATGCTTGTAAGCGTTCTTGGACCACCTCGGGCATGGACCCTGCTTGCGATTGTACCCGGATCCAGGCTTCTGCGATGCTGTCCCGCTCCTGCACCAGGAGCTGGTTGATGTTTCTGGCGGAAGTTAACGCTGTATGTAACTGAGCGAGACTGTCGCGGTAGGTCGCGGTAAGTGATTGGGCGTCATCGTCGAGAAAGGGAGAGTCTGTCCCGGAATGGGCATATTGGCGAAATCTTCGGGCAAGCTCTTCTACCACTGCATCATCAGCCATTCTTTTGGGGAGGGAATCAGAAGGCATTCGCCCTTCCCGCAAGAAAAGACCAGGTCGTTCAATCACCTCATCTGCCCGGCGCTCCACATAAAAGCTCCACTGCTCTTGTGCCTTTCGGGATTCATACTGTCGTAGCAAGTCCTCTGCACTCAAGCCAAGAAACAAGGCATCAAACCCCAGAGAATCTCCCGTGGCACCCCTCACAAATTGATCCAAGTCCAAGAGCAATCGCAGGGCGAGATCGGGTTGATTGCGCACGCCGATTGGTTCCCGGTATTGGAGCAATCCGGCGGCCTTGAATCTGGTGAGCATCGGTGAGGCTTGCTCCAAGACAAACACAAGGGTGATCGGTTGCCAAACGGAAATAGGTGCGTAACGAACTTCTTCGCAGAGGACCATGTCCTCGTACACCGAGACCGACGCCACATGCGCATCAAGATGCGCTAGCAGAGATTCCCGCATCTGCTGGAGATTTCCCGGTAAAAGGATTTCATAGCCCGACATGGGCTTGTCGTAGATCGAGAACTGGGACAGTCTCACTGGCAGTCGCTGCCCCATCGCTACACCCATCCCCAGGAACAGGAGGAGACAGGTGATAAGTCTTCGTTTCCCCATAATGGCAATATACGCAGGAATCAAATATCCTTGAGATTTGCGCTTCTGTTCCCTTTGAGTCCAGCGATTCAGATTGCAATCAGCTATCTAGTCCATAGTGTCTGGCCAGGTCAAAGGTGCTCCACGGCAGGGTCTCGCTAGGGGAGATATTTAGGAGATCCAGCAGCTGCGCCAGGCTATTTCTGCTGGGTGCCTCTATTTCCAGAAAAGGGGGGATGGCCGCGAGATCGCCTTCGTAATCATCGATCACCAAGTGGCAGTCGTTCAGCGCAAACTGCACCCGTCGCTTGCGAGTTTGCTTGGTGACCTCGTACCCAAGCGACAGAAAAACTTGCTTCATCGCTTCGAAGTCAGCAACGGCGCTCTCGGTTTCCTGCATCACCTTGGCCCCTTCCTGGCTCAGCATTCGCTTGTGTGTGAGCACAGCTTGCTCACCTTCCCGGCGCAATCGCAGGAGATCGCCGCGCAATCGGAGTGCTCCATCAGGCAGGTCCAAAAAGATTGCCTCGAACAGGAGATCAAATTCCTGTTTCGCGCCAAGAGACAAGAGCGTGTCCGTGAGGCTGGCGGGGTCAATTTCCAGGATTTTTACTTCTATTTCTTCCATCGTTTCGGGGCTTGCTTTGAGAGCAAAATTGCTGCATTTTTCCAGCGGATCGCAGATTTATTCCTCAATTTATCCATCAAATCGCCCAGGTGCGGCTTTATCCCTGTCTCCACACATGACTTCGATTTCTTTGATCAACATTGGTAGTGAACTTTTGAACGGTCGAATTGTGAACACGAATGCGACCCGAATCGGCCAGATGCTGCAAGAAGCAGGATTTTTGCTGGGGCGTATCGTTGTGATCCCCGACGACCCCGCGCTGATTCGGCAAGCGGTGGAGGAAGCCTGGAGTCAACATGATGTGGTATTGATTTCCGGCGGGCTGGGTCCGACCAAAGACGATATGACCAAGCATGTACTCGCGACTTGGTGGGGAACACCGCTGGTCGAGCACGCGCCGACCCTCGCCTTTCTTTATCGACGCTATGAGGAGCGAGGCCGACAAATGAATGAGCTGACGAAAGCCCAAGCAATGGCACCAGATGGCGCGGAGGTGATCCCCAACCCGGTGGGAACAGCGCCCGGGTTGGGTTTTTTTCGTGATCGTCGATGGCTCGTCGCGATGCCGGGGGTGCCCTTTGAGCTGTTCCAGATGATGGAAGAGCAGATCATTCCTCGGCTATGTGCCCAATATCCTGGCCTGCAATATCTCAAGACGGTCCTGCGGCTGCGCAATGTCTCCGAATCAGAAATTGCGATACAGTTGCTGGACATAGAGGATGCGCTACCGCCCCACTTTTCCCTAGCCTATCTGCCACGCACCGATGGACTGTGGCTGGAACTCAAGGCAATCGCAAGTGTTGAGACAGAAGTCGCAACCCGCGAACTACTTCAAACCATCGCCGCCCAGATGCACGATCGCCTTCGCGTCCATGTGTATGCCACGAATGACGCTCCGCTTCCACAGCTGCTGGGGGAAGTTCTCCAGGCCCAAGAAGCGACCCTTGCCGTAGCAGAAAGCCTGACAGGAGGTGCGCTCGCGTCCAGGATTGTCAGTGTGTCGGGATCCAGTCGCTACTTTCTGGGATCCGTGACAGCGTATTCACCCGAGGTGAAAATTGCCATGCTCAGGGTATCCCCGGCGATTATCAAAGCCCATACCGTGGTGTCGCCGGAAGTCGCGATTGCAATGGCCGAAGGAGTAAAAAGTCTATTAGGATCGGTGTTCGCCATCAGTACCACAGGCTGGGCCGAGGCACCTGATCCAAGGACACCGGTAGGTGCTTGGATTGGCTTTGCTGGACTCGGTGCGAGCGAGGCTCACTGGGTATCCATGAGTCATCCCCGAGCAGTCGTCATTGAGCGAGTCGTGGAGCAAGCGCTGGCTTTGGCCTTGGAAAAAGTCCGAAATGCCACTGGATAAATAGCGGATTTTCGCTAGGTTTGCCGATTGAAAATAACACAGGGAAAAGAATTTTTCTGGCGTTTCACTTCTTTCTTTTTCCGAATTACGGACCATGAGTCACGTGATTGGTTCGGAAGTGGTATGAAAAACAAGTGAATCAATGGCAGTCGAAATTTCTTTGTGTTGGCTTAATTTTCCTCACCTAACGTCGCCATTACCCCCGAGAGCGACCTTATTAAAGCGATTGTTGCATGGCCCGGTTTGAACTGACGATGCCCAAAATGGGCGAATCAATTATAGAAGCAACCGTGCTTCGTTGGCTCAAGAATGTGGGCGACTCCATCGACGTCGAGGAGACGGTGCTGGAGATAGCCACCGACAAAGTGGACACCGATGTCCCCTCGCCAGTAGCTGGAAAGCTCATGGAGCGACGCTTCGAAGAAGGGGCCGTGGTGCCTGTCGGAGAAGTAATCGCTATTGTAGAGACCGAAGTTGCAGTTGTCAATGCACCCAGCGGTCAGGATCGTCCCGTTGCGGTAGAAGCGGCTGCGGAAGTTCCCCCCCAGGAGGTACCTTATACTCCAAAGCCTGTAGCGGAAGAGGCGGAAGACAGCGAAGCGAGATTTTATTCGCCTTTGGTGATGAATATCGCCCGGAAGGAAGGTGTCTCAATGACACAGTTGGAGCAGATGGCTGGAAGCGGCCACGGCGGCAGGGTGACTAAGAAGGACATCCTAGACTTTGTGGAGCAACGCCAGTCAGCGCCTTCGGTGGCCAGTCCTGCTGCCCTACCGGAGCCAGTAGCCGCCATAGCGCCCAATCCAGCACCTAAAAGCAGCAACCAAGTCAGTCCCAGACCGCCCAAGGAAATCACGTTCACCCACAGCGGAAACTACGAAATCCAGGAAATGGACCGTATGCGCAAGCTCATTGCGCAAAATATGCTGCACTCCAACCAGACCTCCGTTCATGTCACCTCTTTTGTTGAGGCAGATGTGACCAACCTGGTGCTGTGGAGAAACCGCGTCAAAAATCAATTTCAGGAGGAATACGGCGAAAAATTGACCTTTACGCCCATTTTTTTGCAGGCCATCGTCAAGGCACTTCGCGAGCATCCGCTTGTCAATTCTTCCATTGACGGCGAAAAAATACTGATCAAGAAAGACATCAACATTGGCATTGCCGTCGCCCTGCCCAGCGATAACCTCATTGTGCCAGTGATTCGCAATGCCGATCGCCTGAACCTCGCTGGCCTATCTGCGGCCGTGAATGACCTCGCAGATCGCGCAAGACGCAATCAACTCAAGCCATTCGAGTTGGAGGGCGGCACCTACACCCTGACCAATGTGGGCACGTTTGGCAACGTGATGGGCACCCCAATCATCTTGCAACCCCAAGTGGCCATCTTGGCTACAGGCGCCATTCGCAAGCTGCCTGCCGTGCTCGAGACCCCGCAGGGCGACGTCATCGCTATTCGCCAAAAGATGTTTCTCTCCCACTCCTATGACCATCGCATCATCGACGGCGCGCTCGGAGGTCGCTTCGTGAAGCGCGTCGCGGACATCCTTGAAAGCTGGGACCTACACGCAGAAGTCTAAGACGCGTGGTAGCAGGTTGTGCCGTTATCCCTAAACAGCCCGGAAAGTACCTGGAATAAGCTCCATGGAGCAACCAGTACTTTCCGGGCTTCAATCGAAACTGGGCCGGAGCCTAATCCTAATCTCCCAATTTGACTTTTATCACAGAGAGGTTTCGACCTCGATTGCTGAGATAGACCAGCAGGGCTTCCTCGCTGTTGATTTGTACCGATTGGCGCGGATAAAACATGTCGCCATAGCGAAAATCAGGCAAGAGAGGCCTTCTATCGGTCACTTGCCCTGTGATTCCTACATTGTTGAAATACACATTGATGGGGAAGCGCTGGGGCTTGTATTCGTAAAAAATATAGCTTCCTCTCGGCCCGATGGCGCTGAAAAATGACAGACTTTGAGTGGATTCCGACACCTGATTTTTGTCCACAATCGAGTGCCATTCGATTCGGCCATCCGAAGAGACAGAGGTGAAGATTACATCTTCATAGTGGTACAATGGGCGGTCAATCCATGCACCGTACATGTCCCGATAGGACTGATACGTCACGTAAAATTTCTCAGCGATGAGGAGCACGCCGCCGTCAGAGCGTAGAATGATCCCATCTTCAGGGTCGAGATAGAAATTGCGGAGCTCTCTACCGCGATTGATTTGCCCTTGTGACAGATAATTAGCAAGAAAATCTTCCGAAAAAGGGTCAAGCGATTGCTGTAGAAGTTCACCTTCCGGAGAGATCTTTTGCAGAAGGGTACCTGCAATCATGTCGGTTCCGCGGTTGGAATAGAAGCCAGCAACGTAGATGTTTTCATCTCGATCCATGCGAAAGGCCAAGTCGGCGATGAAACGTTCTCCAATATTGACGGCGATTTCATTGCCCCCCATGGAAGCCAGATCGTAGCGATACACGATGTGTCGATAGTCCACGCTGTTGGCGGTGAGGGCAGAGGATTGGTTGAGCTTCCCGAGGATGAAAATATTCCCAGCGTTGCTCACCCGAATGTTTGAAATGTCAAATCGATTGTCTGGGTAGCGCAAATCGATCTCTCCATTCTGCACCACATCGGCATCGTCATCGAAAAGATAGAAGAGCACGACCTCCGATTCGCGGCGGTTGTCGAGATTTTTGAAAGCAAGGAGGCGGCGCTTGTTGGGAGAGAGGACGTATTGGAGATCCACTTTTTGTTCTTTCTGGTTGGGCACCACCGAGAGAATTCCTTCACTCACCAACTCGTTGCCCTCGAGATCGAAGTTGTAGTAGTAAGTTTTGATTACGCCCTCAGAAGGGAAAAATTCTGAAACGAACACCAAAATATTCGGCCCGATGACGGATACAAAGTCAACGTTTTTCCGTCCATTTTGCTCCACTACATTCTTGCTCCATTCTTCGCGAAGATTTGGTCCGTATTTTACCAGTCCTAGAAATCGGGTCGAACGCGTGTTGGTCGGACCGAAGGTCACCAAGCCACCATCTACGGGCGAGTATTCAAAAAATGTGGGCTTCGGATCGCGGCGGGTGAGATCCATCCGCGAGAGAATCGATTGAGCTTCTGCTAAGCTGGAGACAAGTGCCAAGAGGAAAAATAAAAAAAACTTGATTTTCATGGTGCTAAAGGTCTTCGTTGTTCTTTACCAATTTGTACGATCTACGAAATCGGAAGATGCCGTAGGCACCCAGGAGCAGTGCGATCAGATAGTTGAACTGCTCGGGATGGGCTTGGAAGTAAGTCCATTCGAAGCCAAAGACCGGATTGGGGATGGGAAGAATCTGTGTGACGGCGACGAAGACCGCTGCGACCAGAAAGAAAATGCTCATGGCCAAGCTAACGTATCCTATTGCTTTGTACATGGGTGGGGCAGTGAAATGGGTGGAAAAATGAAATGAACCGGAATTCCTATCAAGTTACAAGGTGATTACCGGGAATCAATGTCAGGAAAAAGTATGAAATTCCGGAACAGATTTCTCGTTGCCGGAGCGATGCGAGAGGAAAGTAACCGATTTTGTAGCAGAATGCCTTTCCAGATCGAAGAGCACGTACGAATCTTAGCAAACGAAGATACGAGACGGGGAGATTCGCTTGGGGTCAAGATGAGCCTTCCCGCAATTCATAGGGAACCAGATCAGGGCCGGAAACACGAAAAAAAACCAGCAAAGTGAATGCTTGCTACAAAATGACTCGTATGGTTAAGCAGACTTGCAACGTTGCACGGCGAAAAGCATGTTTGTTCAAGCAATTGAAGCGTTGAGCAACAAGTATCGTTTCTGACCCGATGTATCCATTTTTCGCTGCTAGGTGCGTTACCTATTCAATCCATCTGAAGGGTTCACCTTCCATTCGAAGTAACACTTTCGTAGATGGTCGAAACCACAAGAGGGAATGCACCGCGATACAGTTGACAAAAATTGAGTGGTAGGCCAAGAATTGAAAGAACCACACGAGGCTCACACTTTTCGTAGTTAATGCAATGTTCCGTTGTCATGATATTTTCCCACGCATGAGACTTATCTTTCTATTAATCATCTTGATAGGAACCCTGCCTTTGACCAAAGGGCAGGGCACTTTTTCTCGATTCTTTGGCGGTCCTGCTGATGAACATGCCCTCGCTGTGACACCCACGCGAGACGGAGGCTATGCCCTCGCAGGATTTACTTTTTCTAATACCCGAGGCAAGAGCGACGTATTTGTGATGAAAGTAGATGCTTGGGGTCAAATGCAGTGGCAGGAGACATTCGGAGGGCCAGACTCCGACTGGGCAAACGACCTGGTGGAGACCAGAGATGGAAATCTGGTGATTGCAGGATACCGCCGGGATCCGGCCACAAAGCAGCGGAATGCTTGGGTATTTCAGGTCAATCGCCACGGACAACTCATGTGGGACCACCTCTATGGCGGCGAGCAGGGCGACGAGGCCAAGGCCATTACCCAGACCAGCGACGGTGGGTTTGCAGTGGTGGGCTACTCCGAGTCATTTTCGCGCGGCAAAAGTGACGTGTGGCTTCTTCGGCTCAACGCAGTGGGCATGGAGCTTTGGCAGCGATCCTACGGCACCGCCAAGTCCGAAAAGGGTTATACCATTCAAGAAACCAAGGAGGAAGGATTTATCATCGGGGGTTACCAAGACGCTGGCGGAGTCAACAAGGCTGATATGCTCATTGTTCGGCTCGATCGCACAGGCAAGGGCGTGTGGCGGGTCGTACTCCCGTCTCCCGGCAACGATGTAGTGGAGTCGATCCTGGAGACCAAAGAAGGACATATTCTCGCCTTGGGCTGGGGCTTCGACGGCGATCTGGGCCTTCAGGGGCGGCTTGTCAAGCTCAGTGAAGGAGGTCGGGTACTTCAGCAGCAGGATTTCGGCGGAAAAGAAAAAGATGTCTTGTATGACATTGCTGTTGTGCCGCAAGGCGGATACATTGCTGTGGGGCAAACGGGCGAAGAAGGTCGTGCCAATGTGTGGCTCCTGCGCCTGGATCAGCAACTGGTCCCGCTCTGGGAGACCAAAACCAAGGGCGAGAAAGATGATTATGGTCACTCCGTCACACCCACGACCGACGGCGGATTTCTGATCACAGGAGGGTCGGCGAGCTTCTCACATGGTGGGGTGGACATTTGCCTACTCAAAACGGACCGCATGGGGCGCTTCGACGCGGCAACTGTCCCCTTCGAATCCCAGCAGGCTCAACCAGTCATCAGAGTGGAGGATCCAGCCAATGACCCTCTCTTTCGTCCGGATCTCTACGTCCTGGCGGTAGGCGTCTCGAACTATCAGGACACCAACATGAGCCTGAATTTTGCGCACCTCGATGCCGCCGCTGTCGCCCAGCAGTTTGGTACACAGAAGGGGAAATTGTTTCGGAAGGTGGAGACCCTCGTCCTGACCAATGAGCAGGCGACCCTGGTCAATATCAAAGAAGCCCTGTCCAGCCTGGAGCGAAAAGCCACTCAAAAAGATCTGATTGTGATGTTTTTTTCTGCGCACGGCGCACTGGACAACAAGGGAAGCCACTACTTGCTGCCCACAGACTTTGATGAAAATAACCTCTTTGCGACCGGGCTTAATATTCGCGATATCACCGAAGGCGTGAGCGCAAGCCCTTGTAAAAAGCTGATTTTTTTGGATGCCTGCCACAGTGGGCAGTCGGGCTATGACTATATGGAATTGGCCTCCATCAAGGCATTCGATCTCAATCAAGCATTGGAAGAACTCACAGATAAAGAGCCCGGTGTCACCGTGATCACCTCTTCTAGCGGGCGAGAGTTCTCTTATGAGCGCCCAGAGTGGGGACATGGAGCCTTTACGAAGGCGTTGCTTGAGGGCTTACAAGGGAGTGCTGATTTGAACCAAGACCTTTTGGTGACACTTGCCGAACTCAATTTTTACCTCTCGGAGCGCGTCAGAGACCTCACAGAGGGGAGGCAGCATCCTTATATGCCGATCAATTTATTTGGAAATATTCCCTTGTTCGCGCTGGAGTAGGTTCGGGAGTAGAGTTCTGAAACGATTCTGCCTAAGATCACGAAGCGCTCTCTTCGCTTTCCAGACTCCTTACAATCAAGGATTTGAGGTCCTCCGCGATCAGCTCACGGGTGAACCAAATGGACAAGAAGATGGCGAGTCCGATGAATGAGAGAATAAAATTTTTCAGAGGAGATGATTTTTCGACACCAAACGGAGGCTTTGGCGGGTCAAGAACCTGGATCACGGGCGTATCGCGCTTTAACTGCGCGATAAACTGTTCCCGCGAAGTCACCAATCGGATGTACATTTCTTTGAGCATGTCCAGATTGGCCTCAAGCTCAGCAGTCTTGATCATGTCGCGAGCAAATATTTGATACTGATCCTGGTCAATCTGTCTGGCTCTCGCAGCCGCTATTTTGTTTAGTTCCAACCTTACAGAATCTGCTCTCTGACTAAAAAATTCGACATTTCGCTGGGCCTTATCTGTCTTCTGTACGAGGTAATATGCCTCAAGCTGATCAATATATCTCTCTGCAAAGACCTGGACGAGGTAGCTGTCTGGAAAGCTCAGGGAAAAGGAAATGAAACCTTCATCGGTGATGACAATCTGGTGGGTTTCGGTCAGAATCTTAGATGCTTTGATGACCTTACTTTCCACCGAAGGCAGAGAGTCGGAGGAGAAGATCCATTGAGAGACTGTATTCACGATCATAGATTTAAGGGGAACGGGCGTTTTGGCAATCACAATGTCAGCGATGAGCTGTCGGGAATTATTCCAATCGATGGAATCCGCTACCATGGCTTCACTGATTCGCTTGCTTTTGAGGATCCCGACCATTTGTTGACCCGAAGCCCCCACGTCATTGCTACCGATCAGCAGAGAAATCGGGTCTGGGATTTGGAAGCCACTTGCCGATCCTCCGTCCAAGGTTTCGGGATGAAATACAGTACTTACTCGGTACGAAACCGGGGCCAAGAAGGCAACGACCGTCATGATCAGACCCAAAGCCACTGAAGAAAGGATGATGAGCCACTTTCTTCTGCGGAGGGTGTCGCGGTAAAGGTCGATGTGGTCAAATAGGTCTTGAGCTTTCACAATGAAGAGGTTTTGCTAGAGAAGGAGACCATTTTTTTCAGTGTAGCAGATGGAATGGTCAAGTACTTCGAGGCTGTACTTGGCCTTGAGGACAGAGCTAGCGAAGTTCTTGTACCTGATATATCAGTTGCCCGTCGCCCTATCGAGGAGTAGAACGAAAGTTAAGAGAGCTACTGCGGAAGACAAGATTTCCTGCGGAGAAATGGTCCAGTCTCTCCGTTCACGGGGGGCTGATTCCTCCTTTTCTACTTTTTCCTGCTTGGCCGCTACCACGACCACAGCTCCCTGCTCGACACGAGGATATTTTCTGATGAGTAAAATCCTTCTGGCCCTTTTTACTCTACCATCGACATACTGCACTGTGCAGTCTCGCTTGCGGGTGCCACGTGCGAATCCGCCGGCTTGCCGCACATAATATTTGAATCTCTTGTTCCCTTTGTCAAACATCACAGTAGTACCTGGCTCCAGTACGTTGCCGACGATCGACACGGCGTCCGTTCGCATGGGGACCACCAGAGAGTCTCCCGGCATTAGCAGCAAGTCATACTTTGACCCCGGGCGGCGAAGGGCTTTTTCGAGGTGAATGGATACATTGCCCACGTTTCTTCTCACCAGAAAGGCTCCTTCCAGATAGGCTAGCTCTGATACGCCATTAGCTCGCCCTACCAGCGAACTGAGACGCTCATCTCGGGCATTTTTGGTATATTCACCCTCCGTGATCACTTCTCCCAGGACGTAAACGCTCTGTTGGAGCTGGAAATCAGGGTCAGGACGAACAAAGATTTGGTCGAAATAAATGATCTTGATTTCCTCTAAGGCTGGATCTGATTGCCAATCTTGTCTCGTGCTCACCCTGCGAATGTCCACGGGTGTCGGCACCAGTTCTCCGCTGGGAGCAAGCACATTGATGATTCTTGACATCTCTATTTGGTCCGCATCAGACTCCAGCACGAGACCCCCAGCCATGAAAAGCACGTCGCGCAGTGACATTCCTGGAAGTACTTCATAAGTACCCGGTCGATTGACCAAGCCTTTGACCGCTACATATCCTTTCCGGGCAAATTCGGTTTCGGACCGAACGACAATGCGGTAAAAGCTGGTCACCTCCAAGGTATCCGCGATTTCGCTTTCGCGCCAATCTCCTTCTAGTTTAAAGCGAACGATCTCTGAGCGGTCGGTCTGGGTTCCGAAATTCCCTTTTTCGTCGATCCCGATGATGCGGTAGAGTTCCACTTCATTCGATACTGAAGGTTCGGAAAGACCCCCGACTAGGTAAAGCATGTCTTTGAGCGTCATGCCTCGCTTCACTGCGAAGGTGCCAGGGTTTTTGACGGCACCTGCCACGCTGATGTCCCGAGTAAAAATGAAGTCGTAGCGTGAATAGATTTTTACTCTGTTGAAATCAAAAATCATGACTGTATCCAAAGAGGCATCATCCTGCCAATTTTCGGGGATGGCCACCCTTCGGATCAGGGGTGCCAGCACACTATCTACCGCTACTTCTTCATCAGGTAGTTCTCCCGGGTCCATCGGGTTTGTGACATCAGCACCAAAGTTGTCGATGTCGATGTCTTCTGGTTCGGTGACCACCGAAAGCTCAATGCTGTTGAGTTCCGCATCCGGCAAGAGGCCCCCGGCTATGAAAAGCAGATCTTTGAGGCTCATGGAGGGGAAAATCTGGTAGGTGCCAGGTTTTCTAACCCTTCCCGTCACAGTGAGCGAGCGCCGCTTGAGGAAGCTATATTCAGAAAAAATCAGTACGACATCCCTGAATTCCAAGGCTAGATTGTCGGGTGAATCCTTGATGACGGTCAAAGAATCGGGATAGATACTTCTAAGGTTAATCGGTATGTATCGGGCTTCGTGGTTGCGCTGACTTCGCCTCACGACATAGGCTCGATCGAGGTATGCGTCGGGTGAAAGACCACCTGAACGAAAAATCAAGTCAGTAACCCGCTCCCCTTCAAACAGCTGATAGGTGTCTGGATAGACTATGCTGCCGAAAATCCGCACTGCGTTGACGGTCTCTCTACGAATGTTCTTCACTGAAATTTGGTCTCCCTGAAATAGCTGATAATCCTTGAGCGGCCCGGAATCAATCTCATCCAAGTCGAGATTGAGGAGGATTTCATTTCGGTTGTTGTTTGGTCCTGAGGCATTTGTGGTAGATACCGTCTCCAATCTGCGCAAGCTGATGCTGGTTCGCTGCGCGTTGATGCCGAGGCCACCAGCGAATCGAATCAAATCCTGGAGGTTTTCCTCTTCCCTGAGTTCGTAGCGCATGGGTCGGGTAACGGATCCCCGAATGGCGACGACCTTGCTTTGGATCGGCACAAAAAGGAAATCGTCTTCTTGAAGGTAAAACTGCTCGTATTCGCCCGTAAGAAGATATTTATAGATGTCGATGACGTGAACGGTTTTTCCGTTGCGCTTGACCTGAATGTTGCGGACGGATCCTACGTTGGTCACGCCGCCAGCCTGAATAATCGCCCGAAAGGCAGGCATGGAAGCAGGCACCTGATAAAACCCTGGATTAGGTACTTCACCCACGATGTTCACTCCGATGGTGCGGGGATTCGGTGTGAGCCTGATCTCAATCACGGAGCGATTGTCCACCATCGTGCGATATTTTCGCTCTAAGATGTCGCGGGCTGATTCGAAGGTCATGCCAGAAAGGTAGATTTTACCAAACGATTGCCGAACGATGGATCCATCTTCTTTGACAAACAGACTCTCAAACAACTCACTTGGCCCGTAAATCGAGATGGTAAATACATCTCCTGGACCGATTATGTAGCCACGCGGCGGTGTGAGTCGCTGGGTGGTATCGAGAATAGGTTGCCGCAAAAACACAGAATGTCCAAAGATGCCAGAATCATCATCCTCGCCCATCTGCTCCATGGGTTCATCGGGAGCAATGGGTACCAACTCAGTCTCCGGCGTGTCCTGAGGTATGGCAGCGGGGCTCGAGGAAGGGGTGCCTGCCGACTCTTGGGACGCCTGTGGCGCAGGTTCTTGTGGAGCAGTAGGAGCCTGAGAGGCAGGAGGTTGATCAGCACCTTTGGGAGCAAATTCTTCCTGAATGATCTCTAGGATTCGTTCTTCAGGAACTCCTGAGCGCCGCAACTCTTGCACGCGGTCCTGCACAGCAGAAAGCTGTCTGGGGCTGGGTGGTTGGGCCAAGAGGGTGCCTAGGGCCAGGAACCATCCGAGCAGGGCAATCTTCCAAGAGAGATGAAATTTTTGTAGCATGGTCAGTAATGAGGATCCGGCAAATCTAGTCAATCAGATCAATCCCGAATCAAAACTATTCGGACAAAGGGTTTGCAATTCTTACTCCTTGATTTCCTGGCAAAGCTCAATCAAAACCCCGCCAGCATCCTTTGGATGCACAAAACACACCCATTTGTTGTCTGCTCCTCGTTTGGGACTTTCATTCAACAGGCGAAATCCTTCTGCTCGGAGCCGCTCCATTTCGGCCACAATGTCCTCTACTTCGAAGGCAAGGTGGTGAATTCCTTCTTCTCGCTTGGACAAAAAACGAGCGATGACACCGTTTTCCACACTTGATTCCAGCAACTCTACCTTGCTTTCTCCCACTTGGAAAAAACTGGTGTTCACGCCTTCACTCGCCACAGACTCCCGCTTGTAGGGAGCGGTATGTAGAAGCTTGGCAAAAAGTGGCTCGGCAGTGTCGAGTCGATGGACGGCAATTCCGATGTGTTCTAGCTTCATGCGTAGGAGTTGAATCATTTTTCAACCCTATATTTGCTCATGAACCTCTGGTATGTGAGGTCAAAACATAGGATTATGATTGCAAAACTACACAAAGAAGGCCGTAACACCATTTTGGTTTCTTTGCTTATCCTCTCAGTTCTGATTGCGGGTGGTTTTTTTCTTCATCCCCTGCTGGGCTGGACCCTTTTGTTACTAGGCGTGGTGTTATCGATCCTGGTGTTCAATTTTTTTAGAAATCCAGAATTCCCCATTTCTCAAGATGAAACCCATGTGCTTTCTCCTTGTAATGGGAAGGTCGTGGTGATCGAGCAAGTGCAGGACGACATTTACTTCCATAGCCCGGTGATCCAGGTGAGTGTCTTCATGTCGCCACTGGATGTGCACGTGAATCGAAACCCTATTTCAGGGACGCTCCAATTGGTGAACTACCACCCGGGCAAATTTCTCATGGCTTTTGATCCGAAATCTTCATCTCTCAACGAGCATACCTACATCGTGGCTGCGAATGAGCGGGTGACCGTGGCCTATAAGCAGATCGCAGGCTTTTTGGCCCGAAGAATTCGCTGGTATGTGAAGCAGGGCGACGTCGTGGAGCAGGGAGCCCAATATGGATTCATCAAATACGGGTCTCGCATTGACCTACTCTTGCCGATAGAGTGCCAGGTGAAAGTAGAATTAGGACAAGTGGTTAAGGCTGGCCGAACTGTGATCGCCACTGCGCCGGGAGCCTAAGTCTAGCTTTCGAGTGTTGAGGATCAAAGGTGGAGATAGCTTTACCGGCTACTCTTTCGCTGCTCAAGAGTGCGTAGCTGAAACGAGATCCATGATGCTCTCTAAGTATTCGCGATGATTGGCGAGTCGGGGCACCTTGTGCTGACCTCCTAGCTTACCTCGCTGCTTCATCCATGCCAGAAAGCTGCCTTGCGGCAGTACGCGTACCAACGGAAACCCAAGCGCCAGATCGCCTTGTCGCTTGGCCTCATAATCAGAATTCAGCCGCTTCAGGACTTGGTCCATCAGCGTGGTGAAAGCCACGAGATCTTGGGGCGGCTGCCGAAATTCAATCAACCATTCGTGCCCGCCTCTGCTAGCGCCTTCAAAGTAAATGGGCGCCGCCGTGTAATTCGCGACCACAGCCCCCGTGCCAGCACAAGCCTCGGCGATGGCTCGCTCAGCATTATCTACCATCAGCTCTTCTCCGAAAGCATTGATGAAGTGCTTGGTGCGGCCCGTGACTCGAATGCGGTAAGGATGTGTGCTGACAAAGGTCACAGTGTCCCCGATCATGTATCGCCAAAGACCGGCATTGGTAGAAATGACCACTGCGTAGTTGCGGCCCACTTCGATCTCTGACAGCGTATGTGTGCGCGGATGCTCTTGATCCAAGTCTTCTACCGGAATAAATTCGTAGAAGATCCCATAATCCAGCATGAGGAGCATCGCAGGGATCGAGGGGTCGTCTTGCACAGCAAAGAAGCCTTCGGATGCATTGTAACAATCCAGATAGGTCATACGTGACTGCGGAATGCGACGATGAAACTCTGCCCGGTAGGGTTCGAAGCTCACGCCTCCATGCACATACAGCTCCAGATTGGGCCAAATGTCGAGCAAGCTGCCACCTTTTCGTCCTTTGAGCTCAAATATTTTGTCGATCAGGACCATCGTCCACGTGGGAACGCCAACCATCGACGTCACATCTTCTTCCATGACTTCACGGGCCATGGCAGTAATTTTTTCTTCCCAGCGATCCATGAGCGCGACCTGCTTGCTGGGGGTGCGCATGAGTTCGTAGAATGCGGGGAGATTTTCGAGAAGCACCGCGCTCACGTCTCCGTAGCGGGCGTGCTGATTGAGATGGTGAAAGTTATGGCTGCCACCAATCGAGAGGGTTTTACCAGTAAACAATCGACTCTCTTCCTTGCCAGCCAGATACATAGCGATCATGTCCTGCCCCGCACTGTAGTGGCAGAAATCGAGGGAATCGCTGGTGACAGGAATGTATTTGCTCTTGTCGTTTGTGGTGCCAGAAGACTTTGCAAACCAAGAGATTTTCCCCGGCCAGATCACGTTTTGCTCTCCTTTGATGCATCGATCAATCCAAGGGTAAAACTCCTCATACTGGCTCAGGGGAACCAATCTGCGGTAGTCATCCACATTTCGGATCTGATGATAATGGTGGGCTTTGCCCCAAGCTGTATCTTTGCCTTTGGCAATCAATAGTTGGAACACAGCTTCCTGAGTCTCTAATGGTCGTGTACGGAACGAGTCCACATGCTCCATTCTCCGCTTCAGGATCCAACTGGCTACTTTGTGAACAAGTAAGATCATCGCTTTAATTGAAAATTTTCGCCCAAATATAGTCGTTTCGCATCAGCATTATTTGCCAGATCTTCCGGAGTACCAGCCATTTTTAATTTGCCTTCATAAAGCAAATAAGCTCGGTCAGTGATATTAAGGGTTTCATGTACGTTGTGGTCGGTGATCAACACGCCGATGTTTCGCCGCACCAATTCAGTGACCAGAGACTGGATCTCTTCCACCGCGATGGGGTCAATCCCGGCAAAGGGTTCGTCCAGGAGGATAAATTTAGGATCTACGGCCAAAGCCCGGGCGATCTCTGTCCTTCGCCGCTCTCCACCAGAGAGGACTTTTCCGGGGCTTTGGCGAATGTGCGTGATGCTAAATTCTTCCAGCAACTGGTCAGTCCTCGCCTTTCGTTCAGCTCGCGACAGCCTGGTGCCCATTTCTAGCACGGCCATGATGTTTTCTTCGACGGTGAGGTTGCGAAAGACGGATGCTTCCTGCGGTAAATAGCCGATTCCAATTTGACCTCTGCGATACATCGGCTCCCGGGTGATGTCTATGTCATCAAGGAAAATGCGTCCGGCATAGGGGCGAATCAGTCCCACAATCATGTAGAAGGTCGTGGTTTTGCCTGCACCGTTAGGCCCGAGTAATCCCACAATTTCTCCCTGGCTCACTTCCAGCGACACGTCGTTGACGACGGAGCGTTGCTTGTAGCGCTTGACGAGATGATGAGCGGAGAGTTTCATGCAGCAAATTGGTAGTAAATTCGAGAAAAACCATACAGAAAAGTCATTCCCGTCGGTCCTGACACAGAAGGACGACGGGAAGGAGCGGAATGTTGACGCTCACCTGGCAAGTTCGCTACAGATGGATTGTGACTGCTCTTTTTGGGAGCAAGTATTCTCGTTCGTGAAGAATCGCCAAGTGCTAAGGCAATTTCACAAGCGTAGTTCTTCCATGCTGGGCGTCGGCTTTCACCTTGATGAGGTAGCTTCCTGGAACCAGGCGCTCACTGGGGAGAGCAAGCGAGTGCTCACCGGCTGAGAGCCAAGCATTCTCATGGTGCAGCAATTGGCCTTGGAGGTTGTACAAGTCCAGCGAAATCGTGCCAGCTTGCTGCATGGAGAAGCGCAAAGCAGCAGCGCCATTCGTAGGGTTGGGAATCAGCGTGAGAGCGATCCTGCTTTCGGGTTTAGGCAGAAGGGTGCGCACGCCTTCCTCGGCGTAGAGCAATCCGAGGCCTTGGTTGCCAAGTTCTTTTTTCGTTCCGATCACATAAAAATCATCTCCTAAGAGATGGAAATCAAACTTGCCAGCTACTTGTGCTTGGTTATTCGACACGGAAACTCCCACCCAATTGCCTTGGTCGTCCTGACGCAGCAGTCGCAGTTCGTCCTGTACATCAGGGAAATTGAACAAGATCCACGGGCGGTCTTTGGTGTCCAAAATCAGGCGCAGCGGAATGCCAACCAAGTTTCCGGGGTCGTTGAGCACCGGCGTAGGATTCCAGGCCCCCTGATCGCGCTGTGCGTAATAGATACGATTCGAAGTCCCATCTTTGAAGGCCACGGAGGGCACGCCGAGGGTAGAAATCTGAAGATCCAGGTTTAAGGGATTGTAATTGAAAGGCAGAGTGATCTCTTCCACGGTCCAAGATTGGCCTTGAGGCCTCGTCGCAAGTTTCACCTGGTTTTGCCCGCGATTCAGATATGCCAGGAAGAGGGTACCATTGTGTTCGCGGATCACCGGACTTTGGCCCGTGGGCTGGTTAATGGTGTCTAGCACGATGTTTTTCCAGGCACCTCCGCTCTGCGCCCGGCCCATCCACATGAGGACCCCTTGCAAAAAGTCGTAACCAGCGGCATAGATAGAGTCTGCTGTTTGAAGGGTGTGAAGGTTGCGCAGCGGAGTTGCGCTTACTGGTTCAATGTCCCATACGCCACCTTGGCGAGTGGCCCAGCTCACCTGCTCGGGGCTGCCAGCAGTAAAAAGAATTCCTGGCTGATCAGCAGGGTCGAGGCTCAAGAAAATACTTCTCAAGCCTGGCGTTTGGAGCACAGTTTCAAATGTAAATGTGCCTTGCTTGCGCTCTCCAAACACAAGCTTTTCTTCAAATGCCTCCGAAAAAGCCATGTAGATCTCGTCATCGCTGCCATTTCTCCGCACCTGAGAAGATAATTCATCCCCTCGACGTTCGGTCACGGTGAGGTAGCGACGCTTTTGCTGCGTGAGACTCAGGTTGCAGGAAATTTCCAGTATGGCGTCTTTTTGCCGATCATAGGCCCAGATGAACAAGCTATCGCCGATTACTTGGCTGTTGAGGGTCGCATCAGTGATAAGGGCTCCAAGGGTATCCAGCTGCCAAAAGGCGCCCGCATTCCGTGTAGATTGGACAGCGAGAAGATTGGACTTCACGTTCACGTAGCTGATGAATATCGAGTCTGGGTGTCGGGAAGCAAGGGAGAGGTAGCTTCGAAAAATACCATTTGGCACGAATTGCCGAAATTGTGCTGAGGAAAATGTAGATGCGCCCAGGGAATCAGGTCGAAGGCGGTGGTACACCAGCGGGGAGCGATTGACGTTGTCGTTGAACCCGAACAATTCAGAGATCGAACTGGCGAGGTGGATGATGCTGTCCCGCTGAATGAGTGCGGTCATGTGCTCGAAGGATTCGAAGAATCTTGGGGTTGCCGGAAGGATTCGCTCGACCGAATCGAGTTTTTGATACTCCCAGTTTGCCAGGTCGCCTGCCTCCGCCCGAAAGAGGAGCAAATGGTGATTGTGCATGCTATTGGTCAGAATGAGGAATCGTCCGTCGGCACGAGGAATGATTTTGCAAAATTCGCCAAATCGGTCTCCCTGCAGAAGGCATGAAATCCCCCTCTCGAATGGCACATCGGGCAGGAGGTGCTCCACCCAAGTGCCCGCTGCGCTGCGCTCAACCACACCCAGGTCTAGTTTATATTGATTGTACAGAGCCACGAGGCCAGTCGGCGGACAATTGTTGAGAAAGACGCTCGCGTTGCCGTCGAAAAACGAGATGAAGGGCTGTCCATCGGGCTTGATGGCGATGTCGAGGGAACCTTGCGAAAACCGGGGTGCCACAACGTCGAAGCCGTAAGGGCCCACACTTCGCTCATCCATTGGCGATTCCAGCACCCAACTGCCAGAGGCATTTGTGGCGTATCGCAACGATGCATTAGAAGTAATATCACCATCCAAAAAGGCGATGTGCGCCGCGCCATTGGCATCCACTGTGAGTGCAGACTTGTAGCCATGAGAGGTGAGCGCTGGGGCCACGCGCTCCCAGGTCCATTGGGAGGTCTGCGCACTTCGCTTGCCATACATGAGGATATCCAAACGACCATCCCAGTAGCTCACCGAAATGTCTCCGTCTGGGTGCATGAAAAAGTCCGGGTTCGCACCCGAAGCTTGCTCATCGGTCAAGATATCGTCATAGGCCCAATCAAGAATCTGCGCTGAGACCCAAACTGGCAGGAGGAGGAGCATCAACAGGCTCCAGGTAGATAATAGATGCTTCATGAGAGGGGACAATATCTTTGAGGCGTAAATTGATTTTCACCTCGTCTTTCCAGGTGTTAAACACGGGCTGGAAAGCAAGATCGACATATTCAGCGGGAGACTGCTCCCATTTTCTGGCAAGCCCAAATCCCACGGCTTCAAACATGCGCCCTTTCTGCTCCACAACCAAGCGAATATGGTCTTCCTTGATCACACGGGCGTGGCGCACTTGCACTTGCCGCGACAAAAACACGGGCCGCCGGTTGCCAGGCCCAAAAGGCTCCATTTGACCCAAAATTCTGATCAAACGGGCATCGATATCTGAAAAATCGATTTCCAAATCGAGAAACAGCGAGGGGACTTTTTGGTCTTCTCGGATGCGTTGCCCGACAACTTGATCAAATTTCTTGCAAAAAGCCTCGAAGGCTTCCTTCTTCATCGTCAAACCTGCTGCAAAGGTGTGCCCCCCAAATTGGAGCAGGTGTTCCGAAGCAGCCTCGATGGCTTGATACAAATCAAATCCTGCGACACTGCGCGCTGATCCCACCAATTTGCCCTCACTCTCCGTCAGCAACACCGTGGGGCGATAGTGGTGCTCCACCAACCGCGAAGCTACGATGCCGATCACCCCCTTGTGCCAATGTGACTGAAACAGCACGGTGCTGTGTTGTGCAGGGTAGTCGCTGTTGCTGGCGATTAAATGCAGGGCTTCTTCGGTAATTTCCCTGTCGAGGATTTTTCTCTCGTCGTTGGATCGCTGCAATTCCTGCGCCAGCTCTTCCAGCGCGCTGTGATGACCCAACAATACTTCCACCGCCTCCCGGGCGTGGGATAGCCGCCCCGCAGAGTTGATCCTTGGACCCACAAAAAAAACCAAGTCTGAAATGTCCCAATCCCGCTGACCTTCGGCCTGATCCATGAGTGCTTTGAGGCCCGCAATCGGATCTTTGCGCAGCTTTTCCAGCCCGTGAAACGCAATGATCCGGTTTTCATCAAGGATCGGAACAATGTCGCAGGCAATGCTAAGGGTAGCCAAATCGGCAAATTTCAGCACCGGATCGTAGGGATGATCTGCGGCGCCAAAGCCAGCTTTTTCCAAGGCGGGAACCAGAGCTTGCAGGAGTTTGAGGCCCACCCCACATCCCGTGAGATGAGGACAAGGATAGGCAGGCTCGCCCACCAGGGGATCCAACACCGCGACGGCAGGAGGGAGTGTCACGCCGGGCTTGTGGTGATCACACACGATCACATCAATTCCTTTGCGGGCAGCATAGGTGATTTGATCCACTGCCTTCACCCCACAATCGATCGTGAGGACCAGGCTAGCGCCAATTTCCTGCGCGTAGTCCATGCCGCGGTAGGACACGCCATAGCCCTCCGCGTAGCGATCCGGGATGTAGTAATCGAAGGTGAATCCCCAGTCTTGGGCAAACTGGCAGAGCATGGCTACGGAGGTGGTGCCATCGACGTCGTAGTCGCCGTAAAAGAGGATTTTCTCTTGCCCGATGCGCGCTGTTACGAGGCGCTTCACGGCCTGCTCCATGCCGGAGAGCAGGTAGGGATCGTGGAGGTCGGAGAGAGAGGGCCGGAAAAAATATCGGGAACTCTCAAAGTCTCCAATGCCGCGCTGAAGCAGGATTTGTGCCAAAGCGAGGGGAAATTCTTGCTTGTGGCTCAGCGCCTGGGCTAATTTTTCGGAGGCATCCCGGTCGGGCTGATGTCTGAGGATCCAACGCTGCTTCATGCTTATCAAATAGAAGAGATATGATTGAAAGATGTGACTTTTATCAGGTTAAACGCAAGACCAATGAGCCTCCAGTTTGCTGCGAAACTTATCAGCAAGGATGCATCGGTGACCAAACTTACGCATCTTACCCTCCCAATCGATGGTTGAACGAGGCTGAGGGATAAAACCTTTGTTTTAGACTCCCCTTGTGGATTCTTCGGCCAGGATTCGCAATACAGGTGCACATCCCACTCCTTGGGTGGGCGCTGGAAGTTTTTGGGATAACATTGTGTCAGTCAGTCCCGTTGAGATTTTTTCTTAGTGCTTCAACGACCAGAATAATACTCCGGCTCGCAAGGTAATGATGGCGAAAACGGGATAGAGGGCCAGTGGAAAAGCTTGTGGGAGCCAGGCGCCAAATGCGAGCAACACCACGGCAATGGCTCCGGTTGCCGCAAAGTACCAACTCAGCCAGGCGGGTTTCTGTCGCCTGAGCAAGGCGATGGCGGCGAAGAGGTGCAAGGGCTGTGCCCAGAGCAAATTCCAATTGAGTGACGTGGCCGTGTGGTCTGTAGCGACCCAAAGTAGCAGCATCAACCAGCCTGCCAATCCCAGCACGAACCACCAGACAGCGTCAATCCCGTAGCTGCGAATGCCCTTTCGTGTGGCCCAGGTGTAGGCGAGAAACAATCCCAGCAGGACCAGAAAAACGGTGATAGGCAAGGCGTACCATGGGGTGGGGGGGACCACATCAGGGCTTTGGTACAGGACCCGTCGAGACACCACTAAGGGCTGCCAGCCAGCAGGGGTTGATACCTCCGCGCCGTCAAAAGCCGAGGCGAGATAGTCGGGCAGGAACATTTGCTCGCGGACGTTGGCTTCGCGGTCCGTGACGGCGCCCAGCACAAGGTCAATCCCAAATTCGATCCAAGACTTTTGGGTCAGGTATTCGTGCAAATAATCCCGAAAGCTGGCGCCTGTCTTGGTAGGCGCTCCCCAGCGCAAATCTGCCCCGAGCACTTCCTCAGGGATGTCCCGAAGCCGCGTGGCGCAATTGTCGAAGAAAAAGTCGTAGAGGTAGGATCGATTTTCTGGCCGATAATTTTCCTGAAGAAAGTCATACACCGCCTGAACTTGGTCCGGACTGAGACGGAGCACCTGCTCTTCATAGGTCCGGTGGAGATAGCGGTACACGTATTCGAATTCACCCCAAGGGTCACGGTCAAGCTGATATTCCAACTTACCGCGCATGAATTTGAGGTAAAAATTTGGCGTGTTGAAGTTGAAGGTGCCGTAATTATACACGGTGTCGATGCCAAGGACAGGATCTTGGACCCGAAAAGCACTGTGACCAAAAGCGGAATACAGCTCTTCTCCGGGTGCACAAGTGATCAGGCTGATCGTGGCATTCGGGCTGAGGGTTCTGGCGAAAAGCGCTCCTGAGAGAAAACCCCAGCAGGCGACAGCGAGCAACAAGCGGCGAAGCATCATGAAAAAAGATTATGCCGGAAAAATAGCACCCATGAATCGGCTGTCCAAAGAAAAGAAATTCTCTAAGTTTGGCAGATGAACCTCCTTCGCGCGTTACTTCGCCTGATTTGTTTTTTGGTGCTGTGCACTTTTCAAGTCCTTCGCCTGTTTTTGTGGAAAGCGCTGGCTTCTCAACCCGCCGAAAAGCGTAAAGCCATCAAGGTATGTCTCGGCGCCTGGTCACGCCAAACCGTGAAGCTCCTCGGAATTGAGGTAGAGCGACAAGGCAGCATTCCGGAATTCGGCTCAATGATCCTGCCCAATCATCGATCCTACATTGATGTTGTGGCCTTTCCGCCTGTGGTGGAGACGACGTTTGTCGCCAAAATCGAGGTGTATCCCTGGCCCGTCATCGGTCACGGTGCGCGGGTCACCGACACGGTGTTTGTGGATCGATCGAGCAGAGAAAGTCGTCGAAAGACCCGCGAAGAAATGGGCAACCGCCTCTCCGAAGGGCGTTTTGTGGTCGTATTTCCAGAAGGAACCACTTACCAAGCGCCCGAGATTGGCGAGTTTCGGCCGGGGATGTTCACGCTTGCTGCGGAAGGGGGATTCCCGATTTTGCCGGTGGCGCTAGAATATCTGCATCCCACAGATGCCTGGATCGGGAAGGATACATTTATCCCGCATTTTATCCGCTGCTTCGGTAAGAAAAAAACCTACCTGGTGGCGCGATTTGGCCCTGTGCTACGCGGCGACGATGGCGAAGCACTGCGTCGGGAGGCGCATCATTGGATCAAATCCAATCTTGAAATGATTCGTCAGGAATTATCGCAGCAGCATATGCCCAAAGTGTCCTGATAAGGGGAGGTTTTGAATGAAAAGGCGGATGCTGCTACCAAAGATCGACTGTGACAAGGTGCTGGATGGGTTTTTCAAGCCATGAAGTGAAATCTATTTCTAATTCGAGGGTATCGTCAGTTTCAAAGTTGATACGTGCTGGCATCTTGCCATCTTTGTGATGGAAGCGCCAAATAACCAGTATGTAGAGGTACAAGGATGGCTCGCTGCCTGTTGCATCTGACGGCTTCAACACCACTTACCTGATTTCCTTCTATTTCTCCCGCCAAGGCGTCATCGCATGGCTTTCCACGCGTTGATCAAGCCATTGGTAGAGCTGTCGTGGCTGGCGACGGTGCCGGACTGCATCAGTTCAGGCAAAATGCCTTTGGCGAGTTGTTTGCCCAGCTCCACGCCCCATTGATCAAAGCTGTAGATGTTCCAGATCACGCCCTGCACAAAAATTTTGTGTTCGTACATGGCCAGCAAAATGCCCAGCATTCGGGGGGTGAGCTGGCGAAAGAGAAGGCTATTTGTGGGGCGATTTCCTGCAAAAACCTTGAAAGGAGCTAGTTCTGCGACTTCTTCAGGGGAGCTTCCGCTCGCAGCGAGTTCGGCTTCCACGCTTTGTTTTGTTTTGCCCATTAGAAGCGCCTCTGTCTGTGCGAAGAAATTGGCCAGGAGCTTCGGGTGATGGTCTCCGATGGGATTGTGGCTCACAGCAGGTGCCAGAAAGTCGCAAGGGACGATCTTGGTTCCCTGGTGAATCAGCTGATAAAAGGCATGTTGGCCATTGGTGCCGGGCTCACCCCAGATCACCGGACCCGTTTGCCAAGACACCGGCTGGCCATTTCGCCCCACGTATTTGCCATTGGACTCCATGTTTCCTTGCTGGAAATAGGCCGAAAATCGGTGCATATACTGGTCGTAAGGCAAGATGGCTTCGGTATCAGCACCAAAAAAGTTGTTATACCAAATTCCGATCACCGCCAGGAGCACTGGTAAATTTTCTCGGAAAGTAGCCGTCCGAAAATGCTCGTCCATCGAATGAGCGCCCTCCAGCAGCTCCCGAAAACGCGGAAAACCGACCGTTGCGGCAATGCTCAGCCCAATCGCCGACCACAGGGAATAGCGGCCGCCTACCCAGTCCCAAAACCCAAAGATGTTTTCGGAATCGATCCCAAAGGCTTTGACCGCCTCCAAATTGGTGGAAAGTGCTACAAAATGTTTGGCGACATGCGCTTCGTCCACCGCCGTTTGGAGGAACCAATCTCGCGCTGTGTGCGCATTGGTCATGGTCTCCTGGGTCGTAAAGGTCTTCGAAGCGATCATCCAGAGGGTCGTCTCAGGATTGACCACGCGCAGCACTTCGGCAATGTGGGTGGCATCGACATTCGACACGAAGTGTACCTGTATGCCCGGCACCCAATAAGGTTTCAGGGCTTCGGTGACCATGACGGGCCCCAAGTCAGAGCCGCCAATGCCGATGTTGACGATGGTATCGATTTTTTTGCCGGTGTATCCCTGCCACTGTCCGCTGTGAAGCGCTTCGGTAAATCGCTCCATGCGATCCAGCACCTCCCGCACTTCGGGCATCACATCCACGCCATCCACCAAAATGGGCCGATCGCTCCTGTTTCGCAGGGCGACGTGGAGCACAGCACGGTCTTCGGTCCGATTGATGGGCGCTCCCTCATACATGGCTTTGATCGCCGTGGGCAGCTCGCACTCTGTGGCGAGTTGAAGCAGAATCTCGAGGGTCTTGTCTGTGATGATATTTTTCGAAAAGTCCAGGAGCAAGTCCTCAAATCGGCAGTGAAATCGCTCAAAACGCTGCGGATCAGCCGCAAACAAGTCTTTCATGTGGACGCGCTTCATTTCCAGATGGTGAGCGGCCAGTGCTTGCCAGGCTTTCGTTTGGGTGGGTTGGATCGAGGGGAGCATCATGTTGGGAAGTATTTGTGGTAGGCAAATTAATCCTTATCCCGAAAAGAAGTAAGTTTGGCGTGAAAAGACGGGACAGATCCATTTAAAATTGGTTATGCCTGGATTTTCCCTTGCCAGCGGCAGGTATTTCGGCCCGGCATGGCTTTGTAACATGACTTTAGCTTCCCTACACACGCTCCAATCTATATTCGCACATGAATACCATCACCGCAGACGACTTTCAAGATGTTCTGACCCATCTGGAGAACATGGACCCGGAGGAGGAATTGGAGCCGATCATCGATCGATTCAGTGAGGAACAGCCATTGCTTGCCGCATTTTTGGATGAAATGGGTGGCGACGACTTCAGCGAAGAAGAGCATGAAGTATTGCTATTTTTTGGCGTAGCGGTGTGGCACGCGATGGAGCGCCACAGCGAAGAGCCCCTCGGTGAAGTCACCGAAGACATCCTTGAGAAAATCCGTCTCCAAAACGAGCCATTATTGGAGCGCCTCACCAGCGAGCAAGGCGACATCTCTGCCGAAGGCATCGCCGCCATCCTTCAAGGACACCCACAGAAAGCCCTGCTCGAAGAAGTCTTCGACATCGTGCGTGACGAAGAATCCGACTCCATCAGCCCCAAACACCTGGGCGATATCCTCGTCTTCCTCAAGATCACTGTGGATTGTCTGCTAGAAGGATAGAGAAGTCGGCCTGATGGAATCGTTGATTCATGGGCGCGGTCGCATTCATGCAACTGCACCACACGGGGACACGGTCAGATAAGTTTCGTTGGTGTTCCCATTGAGTTCCCAAAGCTTTGGGTGAGCGGAAGGGTGCAGAGGATGCTATTTCCTTTGCTATCGACGCCATTGCGGCGACCCCCGATAGCTTGATCGATCACAGGGTTGACAGGTTATTTGAATGTGGGATGAATTTTGATAATGAAATGAACGACAGTAGGATCGCTGAAAAATCGGTATCTACTCAAGTGAAGTAATTGACCGGAACCACATTAGGCATATAGGGGCATAGGAAATGGAGGGATGCGACTGTGTGGGTTTATTCTTAAGGGAGATTGGCGTATAGTTCATTTACCATTGTCTTTTGACCAAGTTTGAAAATATGGGCACAATTGAAGTTGATGATGATTCCTTTCGGTTTGCCCAGCATTTCCATATAGGTGAGCAGGACAGCCACGTGAATGGGTAGTATTTCAGGTATTGACCCGAGATTTGAAATATGCGATACGGCATCCACATTTTACGGACCGTTGGAATCGAACGCCGAATAAATTTTTTAAAACAATTTCATTAACAGACCATTAGATAGGGCTTGAGCTAAGAATCTCTCAAGCAAAGTCAAGCGACCAAAAATCCAGACTTAAGATTGATAAGATTGACGACTTCAATTATAAATTGACCTATAAGAATCAATCATTTGACAGAGTTGAATATCTGACCACGGTTAACGGAATTGCGAAATTTGACTTGATAGTAAGCAACTGTCCGACCATGAAAATGATGGGATTTGACGGATTTGATGAAGAAGAAAAATAAAAAAAAGATTGCTCAACAATGTATAGGCGTAAAGCGGGCTGAACCTCTAAAATTGAGCTTTCCAACTCCTTAGAAAATTTGTGGTTGGCAAACAGTGAATCGCTCCGAAGTCCCGCACTACGCTTATACTTGGCCCTTGCCCGCTAGTAAAAGAAATAAAGGAACCATTCACAAATGCGTATAAAGTGATAAAATTTGTACGTATAAATTCATAAAAATGGATTCTTAGCTCACCTTAAAGTTAGGCTCTAGTATAATTCAGCGAGCAAAGCTGTATGCCATAGAACGAAATATCAGTTTGTCAAAACTAATAGAAAGCTACTTGTCTGCGCTTACTGGTTCCCAAGCGGAAAAGGTAGAAATCAGTCCATTGTGGTAGAAAGCTTGGCAGGCGTAATTGGCCTAAACGAAGTTTCTGAGCAGAAGGAGTATGGAGATTTTCTATCAGAGAAATATGACTAATGGAAAGAATCTTAGGGGACACCAACGAAGTATTGGATTTGTTAGGGAACCGAAAAGCGTTCATTCAAGAAACGAAAGAGCTGTTTGCTTTAGGAGATAAGGGAGAAGCTAAACTTTGTGTGTGTTCGTTGACTGATGGGTATTTCAATGCTTTGAAGGAATCTCCCTACTCACCATAGCTACCCCCGGGCAACCCATCCAGCGCTAAACCCTCCACCTCACCGTCGTCCACAAGCAGATCATCGCCATCTTCGGAACCCCTACTGAAAATATTTACCTTTTGGCTCTTTCACCCTAGGAAGGGGAGTGGCAAGCACCGTATCGACTAGAATCGACTAGAACCGCACACTAAGAAGGCTACTCTCACTTCACGAGCAGCCGCCGATAAGCTGTTTTTTCACCCGTGATAACGCTAAGAAGATAAAGGCCAGGAGCGACTCCCGGAGGAAGCACGAGTTCCATGCGACCGCCAATTTGCAAAATCTGCGGTGCAAAGGAATGTAGTTCCCGGCCTTGCAGGTCTATGAGGCTCACACGGTAAATGCCCGGCAGGTCACATTCGATGAACACTTCGTTGTTGGTGGGATTGGGAAATACTTTCAGTTGGTATTGGGAGAGGTCATCTTCGATGCTTCCAATTAAGGCTAAAAAGGATCGGATTAGGATGGATCTCGGGCCTTGACCTAGGGAAAGGTCTCCTGTGAGATAGGCGGTAAAGTATCCATCATTATTGTAAATCTTTGTCGGGATGGAAGCGCGAATCTGCGCTGTTGTAAAACTGTCAATACGGGATTCAAAAAGGTCTAAATCCAGCATATTTATAGACATTTCAAAAGGAACTGGCCGATTTTCAGGCATATAATGTTCCCCGCAAATAATCAACCAATGATCATCTTTGATGAAGGTAAAACGGGGGAAGTAAAAGGTGCCTGAAGAAGAAATGGAAAACTCTCCCTCCTTTGTCTGCGCGCCATCGTTATCTAGGGCTTGAACATAAACATGACTATTAGTAGAGAAGCAGAGGAATGTCGAGGTTTCTTCAAAGACTTCATGTACAGCCATACTTATTGGCGCGCCACTAAAAGGGTTGTTGCCTTCGTGAAGCCAAATTCTATTGCCCTGCGTGTCAAATCTGGCAGCAGCGTACTGCAAAATGGTGGAGGCTCCGAAGATAATGATATCACCGTTTCCAAGGATTTTCATGCCTGAAAATGTAACAACGTTACCTGCCTGCGTGGCGACATCTGCCTGCCACTCCAGTGTACCTGTGGCGCTGTATTGAAACAGGTGTAGCTCATTGTCGTTGCTCAGACCTCTGTGAATAGCAGCAATCACGAGCTTGCCCTGCGGGGTCCGCTCCAGGTGAAGGGGAATGGAAACAGCGTTGCTCGCTGGACTTTTGTAAGGGACTGTCCACTGCAATGCTCCTGTGGCATCAAAGCGCGAAAGTTCCATTTCTCGCTTGGTGGCGTTGTGGGCAGCTACAAAGATATTGCTGGCGGGGTCAAGGACGAGGCCACCAGCCCGCAACAAATCTGTCCCTCCCAGCAGGTTGAGAAATACCTGATTCCCGGAAGAATCGTACTTAACCAATCCCAACTGCCCTCCTTCCACATTGCGCCCGTTCTGAAACAAGCCCACCACGTTGTCATTTGCATCGGCAGCCAGAAAAGGATAACTGGGAATCACGGTCTTGTATTTGAGGGATCGCTCCCACTTCAATTGGTTCTCATGGTCATATTGGAGGGTCGTAAAAACAGCAGAATCACCGTCGTCGGAAAAGGCGGATAGCCATTTATATCTATAAAAGTCGTCACCATTATCGACTAAAGCGCCCGGTCTAGCATCGCTGAGCGGCAATCCATTTCTAGTTTCACGCATGGTTTCGAGCAGGCTTTCAGGGTGCAGCCCGATGAGTTGTGCCTCCCTGCGATCATTGCCGTTGCCGAGTATCCAAAGGGTATTGTTAACCAGTTCGGCTCCTCCAACATAATTCGCCACCTCCAGACCATAGGTTTTTCTGCCGTCCACGTTTCCAGCCGCATCAATTCGGACCACCCCGATGGAATCGAAATCTTCGACAGCTACCAGCAAGTTGCCAGCTGCGTCCACCACTGCCTCCGACACCAAGGGCTGATCACCCACCTGAAAGGATTCTGTCCAAAGGGAATTTCCCGCCGTGTCGTAATGAACAACAAGGGCCAACGCGCCATTGCTGAGGTTGCCGAGGGTGTAAAGGCTCCCGTCGGGCGCGAATCGAATTCTCCGGCCCTCGTTTTGGTCTTGGTTGTTCACCATTTTTTCCCACACAACTACCCCTGCCGGGCTGAGTTTCAGGGTAATGATATCGGCTTCGAATACGCCGCTTTCCCGTGTTCCCACCGCGTAGATGTTTCCGTCAGAATCCATAGCAACATCTGCCAGGTATTGAGTGAGGTTGCTGCTGAGCGACGCCGGATATTGCCAGGAAAGGGTCCCCGCACTGTCATACTGCAGAACCAAAAAGGATTGGGCATTATCTGCCGAGCCCACCGCCGTAACATTGCCTGCTGCATCCACGGCGAGGCGACTCAGGAAAGTAGGTAGTCCGGGGGCAAATGCTCGCTCCCAGACCAGGTTGCCATTGAGGTCAAATTTGGCAACGAATGACTGGCTGGAGCTGTTGCTTTCCTGCTGCCCGCAGAGATAGAGATAGCTTCCGACAAGTTGCACATCGGTGGTAGCGGCAGAGAGGTTGTCGGGCCCCCGATAGGTAGTTTGCCATACAAACTGATTGTTGTCGTCCAGTTTGATCAGGTGAATCTGGCGCTCATCGGAACTTCCAATCACCTCAGCGCCAACAGCATAGCGATGGTTTTGAGCATCGGCCACAAGCCAGCCAAGGGCGCTGTTGGCGGAGGTGCTAAGCACCGTATCCCAGAGCAACAAGCCCGAATCCTCGTATCGGGCCAGATACATGCCCAGACCGCCAGGGCTAGAACTCTGGCCTGCCAGCAACAAGTCGTTTCCCACAGGAAGAAGGTCGTTCCAAACCATGGTCTTTGCCCCGGCCTGGTTGGAGTATATTTGTTCCTCAATTTCACCAAGGCCAATTTGAGAGAATACTGGCAAAGTAGCCAGTAGCAGGAGGATTGTGCAGGAGAGTCTCATTGCAGGGAGATTAGGAGATCGTGGATCGAAAACAGTGCGAGATAAGGTTCTTCAAATTAAGTTACTTGATAAAATCCAACATTCACAACGATGAGAAAGTGATATTTTGGGGCACAATTAAAAAAAACGAAATCACGATTATCAGCTAATTACCCTTACCCTACAAAGGGAGAGTTTGTCGCCGCCTTTTGCCAGAGAATTGGTTTTTATACAGTAAATTCCTCATTTCCATCCCGCTTGTTGTGCTAGCATAGGTGGTTTGTTTTCCATATTCCCTTATTGGAACCATTTGAAATGGGCTGGCTGCCGATCTATCCAAGGTCTGGTGTTTACGACCGATAGAAGCGAAATCGTGCAGGGGCACTTCAGAGCTGCTCGTCAATCGAAAATTCTAGCGGAGAGACTACTGAATATTCGTACATCGCTGATACAGCTTCGGAAATTCGCGGGAGTTGGCAATCTTGGACACAACGCACGCAAATGGACCTGCGATGAAAAGATTATTTTATGTGGCTGTCTTTTTCATACTTCTCTCGTGCAAGGAAAATTCAGCCCCAATGAATCCACCGCGATAGGTGACGATACAGCGACTGCGGCTGATGCAGAAGATTATCCATCAAAAATATTGGGAGATGTCACAAGTTCTGCTGTTCATCAAACCTACTGGTTGCTTGGTGGAAATGGCTCATGAATAGAGATTGCCTTAGCGAGATGTGTAGATTTTTTCTGAATTTCCCAACCATTCAACTCAGCATCCATCCTTGAGCCCTCCGCATCTTCCCCAGACCGCACTTTTCATTGCTACGATCTTCTCATGTGGTGTAAGTAAAAGTCTGCGCGAGGTAAAACGCATCTTTTTCGACAAGATGGGTTGCTGGGAAGGATGGGTTTGTTTGAGCGCACAGCGAGGAAATGGTCGCCAATGCATCCTAATCTAGGAGAGAAACTGAGTCAGCAGTGTATGCACAGCAGTGATCAACAGTCAATATCTAGTATGAAAGCTTTCACAAAGACGCAGTACGGAGGCCCAGAAGTGCTCAGAATGGAAGAGGTGGAGAAACCAACCTTGAAAGATGATCACATCTTGGTGAGGGTGATGGCAAATTCGGTGAATCCTGTAGACTGGCATATCCTTCGGGGAAAGCCTTATTTTGCACGGCTATCTTTCGGGTTGCTCAAGCCCCGGGATAAGATTTTGGGAGCTGATTTTGCAGGAATTGCCGAAGGCGTAGGAGCTGGGGTAAAACACGTAAAAACGGGAGATCGAGTATTTGGTGAGTTCCTTCAAGGCGGTGCTTTTGCCGAATACATTTGCGCACCGGGCCACGCATGCGCCATCATGCCAGAAGGCACAGATTTTTCCGAGATGGCCAGCGTTCCCATCGCTGGATTGACCGCTTTGCAGGCGCTCATCACCCACGGTCAACTCAAAAAAGGCGAATCGGTCCTGATCAATGGTTCATCAGGTGGGGTAGGTCACCTCGCTGTTCAAATCGCCAAGGGACTTGGTGCCAAGGTAACTGCCGTCTGCTCCCACAGAAATGTTGATTTTGTCAGGTCACTGGGTGCCGATCAGGTGATTGCCCACGACATGGAAAACATTCATCACCACAGCGAAAAATATAACTTGGTCCTGGACACCCATGGCAACCTTTTTCACCGGGACTTCCGCCGCATGGGCGAGCGAGGCGTGTTGGTGGGCTTCACTACCGTGAGCCTCACGCTCGCAGTGCTCATGAAAAGTGCCCTGAGCAAATTCCCGTTCACCCAATTCACTGCAAAATCCAACACAAAGGATCTGGACACATTGGCCGCTATGATTCAATCCGGCACTTTGAGCGTTCACATCGAAAAAACATATCCATATCAGGAAATCCCCGAAGCCATCGGCTACATTGAGGCTATGCGCACCAGAGGCAAGGTAGCCATGGTGTGGGGAAGCTGACAGCGCAGAGAAGGACGAAGAGAATGCTCCAGACGGTCGTGCCGCTGAAAGTTTCGACGAAAAAGGGGAAAAAGAATCAATCCAAGGAAAGGTTGAAGCAAGGTCCAGACATCGACCAACCCCCACTGTCCGGTCGTTGTACCACGGGATTTAGGCTTTTTTGGTCTGGATACTGGGTTATTTCCCGATCCTTTGTCTCCTTTACAGATAAAGCCCCATGATGCCTCACCGATTTCGCTCCCTATCCATCATTTTGGTCAGTATCCTGCTGACCTGTACTTCGGTTTCCTCCTTGGCTCAGCCCTATGCAGCCAACTGGGCGTCCCTCGACCAGCGTCCTGTGCCCGAGTGGTTTGTAGATGCCAAATTTGGGATTTTTATTCATTGGGGAGTCTATAGCGTTCCAGCTTGGGCACCTACCGACAGCGCAAATGTCTATGCCAAATACTCGGAGTGGTACTGGAACCGCCTCATGGATCCCGAAGCGATGGCCCACGAGAAGTTTAAGGCGCACCACGACGAATTTTATGGACCCAAAGTCACTTACCAGGATTTCGCTAGGGACTTCACGGCAGCCCATTTTGAGCCGGACCAATGGGCAGATGTCTTTGAGAATGCGGGCGCTCGCTATGTGGTCATGGTCTCCAAGCACCACGATGGCTATGCCATGTGGCCCAGTCGCTACAGTTGGAATTGGAATACGGGAGAGCTTGGCCCCAAACGAGACCTCGCAGGCGATCTGGTAGAAGCGGTTCGGGCAAAAGGAATCCGCATGGGCTTCTATTATTCGCTCTACGAATGGTTCAATCCACTGTATCTCGACGATCCGGTCGCGTATGTAGATCGGCACATGCTGCCCCAGATGAAAGAGTTGGTCATGCGCTACCAACCAGACATCATCTGGCCGGATGGCGAATGGGTAGGCTCTGACAGCCTTTGGCGAAGCACAGAGTTTTTGGCTTGGCTCTACAATGAATCTCCAGTGGCTGCCGAAGTAGCCGTGAATGACCGATGGGGTGAGGGGAGTCGCAGCAAGCACGGCGGCTACTACACCACAGAATATGGCTTGGTGATGGAAGAAGAAGGCCTGCAAACCCCCGAATATCATCCCTGGGAGGAATGCCGGGGAATCGGCGGCTCGTTTGGATATAACCGGGCCGAAAATCTGGAAGATTATTCTACCTCCGAGGAGCTGATTCATATCCTGGCCAGAACCGTTGCCCGTGGAGGCAATTTGTTGCTCAACATTGGCCCTACTGCCGACGGTCGCATTCCCGTGATCATGCAGCAACGACTCGCTGATATAGGAACCTGGCTTGACCTCCACGGAGAAGCCATTTATGGCACCAGGCCATGGTTTGAGCAGCTTGATCGCATGGGAGAGAAAATTTTGTACACCACCAAAGGCAACAATCTTTATGTCATTTGTCTGGAGTGGCCAAAGGATGGACTGTCTATTCCCTTGAAAAATGCGCCCAAGGAAGTGAGTCTCCTGGGTAGCGAAGGAAAAATAAAGCACAGTCATCGTTCGGGAATGCTCCGAATAGAGGCTCCCACACTTTTGCCGGGGAGCCTATCGGGGCAGCCTGCCTGGGTGTACAAAATTGAGCGCTGAGAATTAGTTCCTTTCCACCAGATTCTCCAGCTTCGATTCACCTCCACTCAGCCGGACATGTTCCAGCCATTCCTCCTGGACCTGATACAGCCCCAACACCTTTCGGGGATATGTTGCTGCAACTTCCGGAGATACCTGCACGCTGATATGACTCACTTCTAGTCCTTTGATATTTGCTAGAGAGAAATACACTTCTTTGCGGACAAACTCCGTGAGTCGGTGGTCGTCGTGGTAGAGAAATTTACTGTCGGCAAAGCCTTTGGGCTTTTTGCGTTGGTCAAGGCTGTATCCTCTTCGCACGTGGAAGCGGATGTTGCTCAGGGTCAAGGATTCGATGGGCTGGGCACGCATCCCCTGTATCAGCACAGGGTGCTCGCTATGGATGTCGATGTTGTCAAAGCTGATGTGGCGAACGATACCTGGCTTGGAGGTAGAGTCCCGCAGGTCGATGTCAATCAACAGCGGAACTTGTTGATGAGCAATCCCTTGATTCACGAGGAGCGTATCGTCGATGTTGCTGATGGAAAGGTTGCTGAAGCTGCAATGCTCAACCAATCCGCCATCCTTCATCAGGATCCCGACGCCTGCCATGGAGTTGAATATGACACAATTGCTCACGCTAATATCACGGAAAGTGCCTTCGGTGCTGGTACCGAATTTGATGGCGGTGGAAGGTGTTTGAATGGTACAATTGGTGATCACCACGCGCTCGCTTCCATTCTTGAAGCAGATCCCATCGTCCCCCGCCGTGATGTGGCAATTGCTGATGTGGACATTGGTGCAGCGGTCCAGGTCGATGGCATCGGTGTTGGGGTGGAAATAGTTGTTTCGGATGATGACCCCGTCGATTACCACCTCCGTGCATTCACTTAGGTGCAGGGTAAACATCTCTGATTCGACCAGCGAAAGGTCACGGACACGTAGGCCGCGGCTTCGGGAAATGATGAGCAGGTCGTAGCGAAAACTGGCGGGCGGATAGGGGTGAAATCGAGACACCCCAAGAGTATCCTTCCCTGTGCCACGGATGGTACCGGGGCCAGAAATACTGAGGTTTTCGCACTCTTCAAAAAGGATGAAAACCGCTCGCTTCTCAGCCTGATAGGTCGCCTCAATGGCTGCTGGATTGGCTTGCAACACGGCACCGGGAGCCAGATGCAGGTGAAGATTTGACTGCTGAAAATGCAGCATTCCGCTTCTGAAAACCCCCGTAGGCACGTAGAGGGTGCCTCCTCCATGTTCGGCCAACGCTTTGGCCGCCGCGTGAATCGCAGTAGAATTATCTGCCAAATCACTGCTTGCGCCGTATTGGGTGATGTCAAAAACTTGGGCTGCAGAAATGCTGAATAGTCCAGCGAAGAGGTAGATCAGAGAAGCTAGCTTTTTGAGCATGTTGAGGGGTAAATGATGGTTAAAAAAATCAGTGGTCGGAAAAGTGCTTCCACCACGTTTCTGGCGCTCCAGGAGCATCCATGACCTGCCAGGCTACCCGTAGGCTGGCAGATTCTCCGGGCTTCAGCGACAGATAGGGACCTTGTATCTCCACTTCGATGTAGTCGGTATCATCGTCCACGTAGATCTCAAGTTCGCCCGAATTGGGTGCAAACTGATCGGGCGAAAGGGGCTCTGCCTGCCGGATCAGCCCTGCATGTCCATGCTGGACTCCGATCCAGGGCTCCATGCCGTCGTAGGACACTTTTTGTCCTTTGCCCAGGTAGCTCTTCGGAACGTCGATGTGGAGATGGCCCGATTCATCCAAGGTCCAGGGGATGCTTTTCAAAAACTTTGGCGGAAGACTACTCGTGTCGATTCTCGCAAAGACCTCACTGCCTTTGGGAAATCGAGGAACCTCCCAGGCTGCTACCTGTCTCAGCGTATCGGTCGTGTTTTCCACTTGATACAAACAGACAAAGCGCCCTTCTGCTGGCCACACGAGAATGGATTTTTTCATTCTCCAGCCAAAATCTTCGGCTGTGGGGCCGACCAGCGAAAGGGTGTCACCCAGTTGCTGTGCAAAGAATGGCTCCCGGTCCAGGACCGGGGAAGGAGGCCAGCCCCAAGTCATGGGCGATGGCCACAGGCTACAGCCGTAGGCGAGGCTATCGGTAGATCGCTGGGTCAGGAGTTCTTGATTTTTCCAGCGAAGGGAAATCATGCGCCCACCCAGTTCAGGTGCTATTTCGAGATAGAACGAGTCTGTTTTCCACACATAGTGGCCATTGGCCAGAAGGCTCGCAGGCTGAGCAAGACTGGTTTCGGCGCTTGATTGTGTGGTGTTGGTTGGGGGTTGGCAAGCGAAAGTGAAGCATAGCACCACCCACAATCCGTTAGTCAACATCTGCATGGGGGAAGGTGAGTTTAGGCCATTGGCCGAGGTAGAAGGAATTGGAGGGATATTTATCCACGCGAATGTGATTGTAGGGCCCGCGGTGGGGCACTGGTTGCGGGGTGACGGAAGGGAGGTAGTTTAAGGCTTGAAAGGGGCCGATGACAGGCTTGCCTACTCGTTCATTTCCCCAAAAATCGTGATTGATCTCTGCGATCTCTGGCGCTGACATTGTCGTGGCACAGCTGTCGATCAAAAATGTTAGTCGGAGATGCGCTTCGTGGAGGATGGGGCGAAGGATCAGTGGGTGCTGGCTGTGAAGATCTAGTTCGGTGAGTTGGCGCCATTCTTCCAAGGTAAAGTCAGGCAAGGATCGACGACTAGCTGCTTCAGGGAGGCCAAGTTGGTGGGCGAAGGCTGTGTAGAGAGAGTCTGCATTCACGCGACCTTTATTGGTGAGGATGCGGAAGCTGGGTTGGTCCAGCCCATCTGCAAACGTTTCTGAGCTGAGGGCGTCAAAAGGCCCGGCAAGTAGGTTGAAATCTGACTGGTTGTCCCGAGACCTATCTGTGATGGCCGGGAGCGCCAGGGTCCCACCGTGATTCGCCAGAAACATATTGTTGAAAATCCGCCAATGAGAAGCCTCACACAAGGTCTTGGTTTCTGTCTCTATGCCATCCGAAGCGACATATTGCGATCGGTCAGTGGCGAGGTGGACCCACAGCCCTACATTGGCATTGCCATACACGAGGTTGTGAGCGAAGGTCACCCCAGAAGCATCATGGCTATACACTCCATCGCCGTTGAGGCCCATCAGGTTGTGGTTGAGCGCGATGATGTTGTTGTCCACCAAAAGAGGGCCAAGTCCCAGTTCAATGAACATGCCCGTGCCGTGGTTGCCGATGATCACATTCCGGGTAACCCGGCTATCTGTCCACACATTGTCCAGCCAAAGGCCGTAGCCATAGTTGTCCCGAATCAGGTTATCCTCAATCAGGCCTCGTTCAAAAACATGCAGCTTGATGCCACCAATCTCTGGCGCAGTGAATCCCAGTCGGTTGTTCCGCTCTATCAAGTTGCCGACAATGCGGGTCTCGGTGCTACCGATTCCTTCTATTCCACCGCAACCATTGTCGGAGATGATGTTGTTGAGAATGAGGTGATACCCTGCGCCTTTGGGCCGCTCCTGCCCCAGGCCGTCTGCGTCCTTGACGCCTTCGTTGCCAATATCTAATCCGATGCTTTGCCCCAATCGAATGCTGCAATTCTCGATACGCCAGTGATGTCCGCCCCGCGTGCTCACCATGCCGGCTTGAGGGTGGCCACTTCCTCTCCAAAAATTCTCCGGAAAGTTGGTTGCACCATGCAAAAAGCGAAAGCCGATGAGGTGAATATGGCCCAGGCCTCGGACATAGGGGGCAAAGCAACGTCGCCTGGTCGTAAGTTCTACCAACTGATCTTCGGGCCTGGCCCCGGCATCAGGAAAATGTACATAAGCGCCATCACGAGTTTCGTTGACCATCCAGGTACCTGCGACTCGATAAAGATCTTCTCTGTTACCCACTTGTGTAAGTGGCTCGTCGTTCACGAAGATTTGTCCTAAACTTAAGATCTCATGTGAGGGGGCCTCTTTCAGGGTATCGAGGTAGGGGTTGTAGTGTGTTGCAGCACCGGGAAACAGCGCAGCGTCTGGAGCTGGCTTCAGCGTAAAGTCCACCGAAGCGAAGCTGCCAGCATATACACCGGGATGGCCCTTGACGGGTTCCCAACTCGGACGCCACATCTCAGAAGCCTTCACGACGACTTTTTCTCCTGCCGCGGCGAGATATACGATAGCTTGTCCCTCTTTGCCTCCTCTGGGCGGAGCGATCCGTTCCCGATATACTCCCCGATGCACCAAGATGGTGTCACCGGGCTGAGCTAGCTGAGAGGCCGCATGAATGCTTGAAAAAGGACGAAGCGCTGTACCTGGATTCTGATCACTGGCATCGGGATGATGCTGGGCGACCACGAAGCTGCGTTGGGCCACGGACAGCAGCGGAAACAGCAGGGCCATTAAAAGAAGGCAATTTCGCATAAACAGTAATTCGACTTTGCTTGGAAGAGAGACCATCCTCATCTAGCTAACCCCTCAACAATGGGATTTGACCCTCAGTCATCCCACGCAGGCGTGTAGCGAAAGCTCTTTTTGAGCGAAGGAAAAGGGAGCTCTGATCTCCAGTATTTTTTTTTAAATTTTGAGGTTTAGGAATCGATCGGCGGTCTCTACAGAGGAGAATTTGGCAAAAGGATTTCTACTTCACTCCACACACGTATTAGTTATGAAGCGAAAAATTACCATAGTATGCTGCTTAATGGCTTTATTCGGGGTTGTTCAAGCGCAGGCACCTGATGCTTGGTATAAGTTTGACGGAGCCTCAGGCACAGAAATCTTTGATTCTACTGGGAATGGAAATACTGCCTTTTGGTATAATTATTTTGGGGAAGATCCTGGGAGTCCACAGACCTCAACTGCTGGCTGGCGGCCTTTAGAAGGGTATCGTGGCGGAGCAGCCTATCTGGCTGGGGACCACGTCGTATGTCCAGATGATTGTCCCGATCCCAACAGCAATTGTTCCTGCTCCTCGGGGTCAGACCTGCTGATGTTTTCCGAGGATCAAAATCCTACTGGGGCATGTGACGATAACTTTGTTTCTGAAAATGCTAACATGCTGTTTCGGGGAAGAACCACTGCGACGAGTATCGCATTTTGGTTCAAAAATGACTGGAATTATCTCTGTCCAGATCCCAACACACGCCGCTACTGCGCGAGCAGTGACAACGATTGCGCCTGGGAGCGGCAAGTCTTGTACACCGCAGGCAACGGAGACCAAGGTATCACCATGGCAATTGAGCCAGGTGCGACCTTTCCGGCGCTCTTGCGGGTTTGGATCAAGGGTGGGGCTGACAAAACGGTCACGGTCCTGGTGGACACTGCAAGCCAAATCTGGAACAAAGAATGGATGCACTACGCCGTCACGTTTGAAGGTAATGGCGCTGGGGCAGGGATTGTGCGGTTGTACCTAGATGGGAAATTGAGAAAAGAAGGCACGACCAATTTCGATGCTGTAGAGATCGAGGGTTCGTCCACCGTCTTTGGCGGGGAGCATGGTACTTCTGTCAGTGGGTTCAACGTAGCGAGTTGCTGGGGAAATAATGACAATCTCGCTTGCGGGATTACCGCACAGTATTACAACACGCTTCGCTATGGATGGCCTGCTCGTGGGTGGCTGGATGAACTGGGCTACTGGAAGAATGTAGCGCTGACAGAAACCGAGATCACCACGTTTGCTGACATCGGAAATCGCTCGACCAGTTCTCTGGCAGATAGATTAACTGAGACGTTTAGACTCTTTCCTTCTCCTTCCTCGGGAATCATTCAGGTAAGGGGTCTGCGAGATGCTAGGCCATACGAAGCCATTCTTGTGAATTCGCTCGGGCAGACGCTGGAGACTTATGCGGATGTGGTGGAAGGAAAAACCCTTCTGCTGCCACCATCCTTGAGCAATGGAGTCTATTATCTTCATCTACGCCTGAATGGTCAGGCTGTAGGAGTGGATAAATTTCTCCTAAACCGTTAACGGATCCTGGCTCCAAGATTGGGTCGCGCCCATGCATGGCGAGGCCCTCTCATGGGGAAGATATTTCATATTCGAATCAAATCTTTCCAATTACTACTCTTTTCCCCCTTAGCAATAAGGTGGGCACACTCTTCTAATCTTGCTACAACAATGAATTTTTCGTTACGACTGATCAAAACCGGCAGCAGCCTGATGGTCATGCTGCTGCTCGCAACAGTAGGGTGGGCTCAGCCTGCCGCACCTGCTAGTCTACAGATGTTGGTCAAAGGCACAGACCGAGTCATGATGTCTTGGGCTACCTCGGCCAATGCAGATGGTTACCGTCTATACACCTCCACTGACTCGGTGACTTTTACCTTGGCAGCTACGGTGCCAGGCGGTAACACCATAAGAACCATTCTCACGGGTCTTGCTCCCGCGACGCAGTATTATGCCCAAATAGAGGCATACGACGCGGTCGGTGCGAGTGCACTGACCGGCACCAGCTTCCTCACCACAGCCCCCCAAATGGTCATCAACTTTCCGCTCGACGCCTTGACGCAAGACAGCATTACAGAGGTCATGAGTGGAAGAAAGTTTAGGGCCGTGGGACAAGTGGTTATTACAGATGGGGAGACCAACGGTTTGGGTGCCCCCGCCCTCCGCTACATTCAGGATGAGCTCCTGGGTATCAACAGCTATATTCGGATCACGGATGTACTGAGGAGGCCCACGACTGCCCAATGGGCTGGGAATAGCGATATTTCTGATCCTCAATTGGGGCGTTCTTACGCCTTTTGGGTGAAGAACAATCGACCTGATTTGTTTTCCATCCCCTTGTCGATCGGGAAGCGCAATGGAAGCACGGTAGCTTTCAAAGATGATTCGATCTATGTCTTCACGGACCATCGATTTGGCCCGGACAATCACTCCATCAAGGCAGCTGCACCGCTGAGTGATACCGCTTGGCATCATATTGCCTACGTTTTCGAGGAGCCTTTCACCAAACTGTACATTGATGGACAACTCGTCGCTTCCTCTGACAACGCAGATGACTCCTTTCCCTATCCCTATCCTTCGGAGTGGGACGTGAACTGCTGTGATCGCGATGCCGAAATCGGCGCACTATTCAATCCTGCCTTCGGCCCCATTGAGTATCTGGGAGGAAACTGGAACCCAGGCGTGCGACACGTGTTCGATGGCCAAATGGCGAGGCTCAAATTTTGGAACTACTCCCTCAGTGATACCGATGTTTTTGATGATTTCGCAGAACTTCTTCCCGATGCACCGTCTTCTGCCTCCTTGTTCACCAACGGGGTTGAGCGGGCCATTATCGGGTGGAACAAAGTAGAAGGGGTCGATGGCTACCGGGTACACATCTCCACGGATTCGGCTACCTACACCCAAGCTGCTGAAGTGATGGGTGATTCAATCACGTTTGTGACCATCTCCGGACTCACAGCCAATACGCCCTATTTTGCCTATGTCGAGTCCTTTGGTACGCTCGGAAATTCGGCTCCTGTCCCTGTGTCGTTCACCACAGTAGATCCCAAGTTGGTCATTGATTTCCCGCTCGACGAGTTGGTCAGCGATAGCATTGTCGAAGTCATTTCTGGTCGCAAGTTTGGTCGTGCTCCATCCGGACAGGCCACGATCACAGATGCTAGCAGCAGTGGGCTAGGGGTTCCAGCGCTCAAGTTCGTGCAGGATGAGTTGCAGGGTATTCAGACCTATTTCAACCTCACGTCTATTCTGAGAACGCCAGACAATACCCCAGCTAACTCAGATATATCCTCTCCGCTGATGGGGCGGTCCTATTCTTTTTGGATTCAAAACGCCAACCCTTCTGCCTACAGCATTCCCTTGTCGATCGGGAAGCGGAACGGTAGCACAGTAGCGTTTCAAAATGACTCGATCTACGTCTTCACGGACCATCGATTCCCTCCGGAACTGTATTCCATCAAGGCGGCTGCGCCCCTGAGCAGCACCGAGTGGCACCACATCGCCTACGTGTTTGACGAGCCCTTCACCAAGCTCTATGTGGATGGTGTGCTAGTCGCCAACTCTGACAAGGCCGATGACGAAAAGCCCTATCCATACCCGACGCTTTGGGATGTGAACTGCTGCGATCGCGATGCAGAAATCGGCGCGCTATTTAATCCTGCCTATGGTCCCATCGAGTATCTTGGAGATACCTATGATCCAGGAGCCCGGAACTTCTTCAACGGCCACATGGCGAAGC
>DAITMB010000017.1:24762-55599 GCA_036835375.1 Bacteroidota bacterium | reverse complement strand
TGTGCTGCTGGGTGAGCCGCCCCTGCAAGTCGCCGGGCACCTGAACAAATTCCAGAAAAGTCATAGAGAACGTCGCTCTTCCCTGCGCCAGGGAACTGAGTGAAGTCGCGTAGCGATTCATTTCGGCGAGTGGGACGCGCGCTGTGATCCGCTGGTTTCGCCCCTCGCCGATGGATCCTTCCACGATGGCTCTCCGCCCCAGGAGATCGGTCATGATGTTGCCCATGTACTCCTCCGGCACGGTGATCTCCAGTCGATACACTGGCTCCATGAGCTTAGGCGCTGCGTTCAAAAAGGCTTGCTTAAATGCTGCTGCGCCGGCGATTTTGAAGGAGATTTCATTCGAATCGACAGCGTGCATTTTGCCGTCGTACACATACACGACCACGTCCCGCGCATAGGAGGAGGTCAGCGGCCCTTCCTCCATCACCTCGAGAATGCCTTTGAGGATCGCCGGAAGAAATCGCTGCTCGATGACGCCGCCGACAATGCAATTGCAAAAAACGAGTTTGCCGCCCCAGTCCAGGTCTATGACATCGCGCTCGCGAACCTTGAAATCAGTAGGGTCGCTCATGTTCTCGGTGTAAGGCGCGATGCGCAGATAGACTTCTCCAAACTGCCCAGCACCGCCCGACTGTTTCTTATGGCGGTAATCTGCGTTGGCGACTTTCTGAATGGTTTCGCGGTAGGAAATCCTCGGATCGCCATATTCTACCGGAATTCCATACACATGCTCGATGATCCACTTGGCTGTTTGTAAATGAAGCTCTCCTTGTCCATACAGAATATTCTGGCGGAGTTCTTTTTCATACTGCAACTTGAGGGTAGGATCTCCCTCGTTCATTTTGAGGAAGGCCATCGCCATTTTTTCGTCGTCACCCTGCTTCACCGGGTCCACGGCCACCCGCATTCGGGGCTCGGGAAAGGTGATCGGCTCCAGCATCACTTCATCGTCTTTGCTACGCAGGGTGTGATTGGTGTGGGTATCCTTGAATTTGACAGTGGCACCAATGTCTCCGGCGGAGAGTCGATCGACTGGGTGGCGATTTTTACCGTCCACAGCGAAGAGCTGGTTGAGCTTGCCTCGCGCGCGGGAGTTGCTGTTATACAACTCCATGCCAGCACTCACCTCGCCTGAGCATACCTTAAAATAGCTCATTTGGCCAGTGTGCTTTTCGTTGGAAGACTTGAACACGAAGACGGTCGTCGTGGGATCGTTGACGGAAATTTCCTTTCCATCGGCACTACGCTCGGGGCCCATTTCTCCGGCACTCGGTGCCACATTCCCCAGAAAGCCCATGAGGCGGCCCGAACCCATATTTCGCTTGGCCGACATGCAAAACACCGGGAACACCTCTCTGGCCAACATGCCGATGCGAAGCCCTTTGCGAAGCTCATCCTCGTCGAGTTCTCCTTTTTCGAAGTATAATTCCATCAATTGGTCGTCGTGCTCTGCCGCAGCTTCCACCAATATGTTATGAAGTTCATTGGCGCGTTCTCGTTCCTGCGGTGGAATGGGATGCTTTTCTGGTTTGCCACCTCCATCCGGAAAGGTGTACATCGTCATCTTCAACAGATCGATGATCGCATTGAAGCCTTCGCCTTGTCGAAGGGGATATTGCATGAGAATGAGCCCTTCGCCAAAGCGCTCCTTGAGGTCATCGACCGTCTGGTTAAAATCTGCTTTGGGTTGATCGCATTGATTCACCACAAAAATCGACGGCTTGTGATATTGCTGGAGGTATCGCCAAGCGATTTCGGTGCCGACTTCTACGCCATATTGGGCATGAACCATGAGCAGCGCCGTGTCCGCCACGCGCAGCGCTCCGATGAGTTCGCCGATGAAATCGTCCTGCCCGGGCGAGTCGATGATATTGATCTTGGTGCCGCGCCATTCGGCGTGCATGAGGGAGGCAAACACTGAGCTGCGCCGTTCCAGTTCTACTTCGTGATAATCTGAGACGGTGTTTCCGTCGTCAACCGACCCCATTCGGGTGATGACGCCGGACTCGTACATCATACATTCGGCCAAGGTAGTTTTGCCAGCTTTGGCACTACCTGCCAACACGATGTTTTTGATTTGATTGGTGGGATAATGTTTCATAGGTCACGAATCAGTAGTAGATTAAGACAAAAAGGGACGTCCATCTGGCCGATCGTCTTCTCGCGATCTGCGAAAGATGACCCAGAATGGGAAGCCCTGACTCAAGTGCCAGAAGGAAGTGCTGCTGTGTATTGATAAGCTAAAAAAAAAGTAGGTAACATGCGGCGTTTCTCCTCAAAATTCTCGATCACCGACCCGTTTTGATGGGAAATGCTTTCCTTCATCTCTGTTCCATCATTCGACCACACCCCTTGATTGAGAAGCAACAGCAACCGCGTATCAAATCTCTATAGCTTGCACAGGCTTCCGCTTCCCGGCATAATTTTCAATTCTGATCTCATGTCCCTTCCTGCTACTGCAACCCGTGTATCGCCCCTGTCTCATGCCCAAATCCGTGCTGCTAAGGGCTGGATGGCATTTTTTGTGGCATTTGGACTCGCAGATCTGATCAGCCTTTCGCTAGGCGAGGAGGGCCTTTGGGGGCATCGCATCGCCAAAAGCCAGCTCATGCCCTGCCTTATAGGTTACGCCTGGACATGCCGGACTTCCGTGCCTCACTGGCCTTGGTTATTAGCCGCGTTGGCATTCTCGTGGCTAGGAGATCTTTGTTTACTCGGACAAGGTTCGACCTGGTTTATTCTCGGGCTAGGATCCTTTCTCTTGGCTCATCTTTGCTATCTCCAACTCTTTGGGGTTCGCTCAGCAATGAGACGCGGTAGCTTGCTGAGGCGCAAGCCTTGGGTGATGCTGCCACCTATTGCCTGGGGGGCGGGGTTGCTCTGGCTGCTGTGGTCCGGGCTGGGGGAATTACAACTGCCGGTGATGCTGTATGCCAGCGTCATTACCCTGATGTTGCTGGCAGCGATCGCGCGTTTTGACAGGGCTTCTCGCGCCAGCTTTCGATGGGTGCTGATGGGGGCAATCCTTTTTGTTGTCTCCGATAGCCTGATCGCGATGAGTAAATTTGGAGAAGATTTTTTCACGACTGCTGCCATGAGTGGCTGGATCATGGGAACCTATGTTCTGGCCCAAGGGTTCATTGCTTGGGGCATGACTCGATGAGCAGCCAGAAGCTAGCCTGACGCTGCCACCGCTAGTCTGTCGCATTGTCTTTGCTTCTCGATGATGGACTATCAACTAAATTCTGATTAAGGAATCCGACCATTCAATCAATTCCAAGCATGGAAGACATACTAGATCGGGCCTTGGGGGTCTTTTTGCCACCTGAAATGATGGACCTCGCACAGAGGATGTTCGTGTTTCGGACATGTCCACAGGGAACGGTGCTCTTGCGTGCAGGAACGTTCTGCCAAGAGGTTTATCTCATAGTGAAGGGTTCGGTGAAAATGTCATATTACAAGGAAGGCAAGGAGCATATCGGGGATTTTCAGTTGGAAGGAGAATTTGTGACTGACTATGCAAGCTTTCTCACAGGCCAGCCTTCAAGGCTTTTCATCACCTGTCTGGAAGACACTGAGCTACTGGTGCTCTCCCGTGACAAATTACAAGGCGCTACTACAGCTTACCCTCTGCCATTTGAACGAATGCTCCGACTCGTTGCCGAGAAGAATTTGGTTGAGTTTGCCCGTCGCATCTGGTCCTCGCTCATTGATTCTCCTGAAGAACGCTATCGTCTGCTCCTCGAAGAAAAACCGCATTGGAACCAGCGATTTCCGCAATACATGATCGCTTCCTACCTCGGCCTGACACCAGAAGGCCTGAGCAAAATTCGTCGAAGAATGAAAGAAGAAGGATAAATGAGAGGGGAAGTCGGAATGATGCAAAGAAAAAATACAGAAAATCAACGACTACCTGGCGCTTCTTGACCTGGTTCAATGACTTGGCCGAGAGAGAGAAACAACTTTGAGGTATCAATTCACTTGTTATCTCTTTTTCATGAAACATTTCCTCAAGATCGCCCCCGCATTTCTCCTAGTCGCAGGCCTTCTCCTCTCGACACCTGCTTTTGCCCAGACCTCCCCTTCCAAAGATCCTTTTCCCTATTCCAATCGGTTTTCGCTGGTGAGCGGACTCACGCAGGTTTTTCTCGGCGGCTTCAACCTCGAAGCGACGTGGTACACCCCAAGGATGTCCTTCGATTATTCTCACGGTATTGGGTTGAAATTTACTGGACCAACCATCGGGGAAGAGCCCTTTGCGCAACGCCTGGAAGCCAAAATGCCCTGGACCACTGGACTTGGGGTGGGCTACCGCCTCACACCTTTCTTGGACATTCGCGTGGAGCCGAAGCTTCACCGGTATGAATTGTTCTATGACGATCAGTCCCTCAGCGGAGATCCCATTCAGCGCTACACCACGGCGACCCTCGGCTTGGGCGTGTACTACCGCTACTACCCTTTTCGGAAAAAGGACAATGCCCTGAATGGCATATTGATTGTGCCAAATGCGAGATTTTGGCCCAACGTGTGGTCCTCCCTCGACAATGATGAGTGGGTATATGAGAATGTGTTGACTGAAAAGACGGAAACCCACCGAGCAAGCACGCAAGGGATTCCGGGCACGGGCGGCTTTTTCGTCAACGTGAGCGTCGGTTATACTTTTTGATGGGAGAGGAGCCTGATTTGAAATAAAGGAACGTCTTCCCCTACCACTGAGGGCCTGCCAGACCAATTGGTCTGGCAGGCCCTCAGTGGTATTACGTGTGTCAAAAACCTGAAAGCGGCGAAGCGCTTACCCTTGGACGATTTTTTTCACGATGTCATCGGTGGTAATGCCTTCAGCCTCGGCTGTAAAGCTCGCGACTATGCGGTGGCGCAGGACGTTGGTGGCAATGTCGTTCACCTCTTGGATGTCGGGCGAATACTTACCGCGCAGGAGCCCCAGCGCTTTGGCACCCAAAATCAAGTATTGAGAGGCCCGCGGTCCTGCTCCCCAGGTGATCAACTCCTTGATCTCGGGAGAGGCGTGAGGGGTATTGATCCGAGTTCTGTTGACGAGCTTCACGGCGTGAGAGATCACGTTGTCCGAAACGGGTACCTCGCGCACCAAATCCTGAAAGTACTGGATGGCTTGTCGGTCCAAGATGGTCTTGATCTGTGGGCGCTCGTTGGTGGTAGTGCGCCGAACGATCTCGATTTCCTCCTCAATGCTGGGATATTCGACTCGAAGGTTGAACATGAAGCGGTCGAGCTGGGCTTCCGGCAGCGGATAGGTACCTTCCTGCTCAATGGGATTCTGGGTGGCCAGCACAAAGAAAGGCTCATCTAGCCGATGGCTTTCTCCTGCGATGGTGACTCGTTTTTCTTGCATCGCTTCGAGCAAGGCAGCTTGGGTCTTAGGAGGCGTCCGGTTGATCTCATCGGCGAGAATCATGTTGGCGAAGATGGGCCCCTTGATGAATTTGAAGTGCTTGCGGTTGGTGTCTTCGTCGATTTCCAAAATTTCCGTTCCTACGATGTCCGAAGGCATGAGGTCGGGAGTAAACTGGATACGACTGAATTTGAGATCGAGCACCTGTGCGACGGTGGAAATGAGTAGGGTTTTGGCGAGTCCCGGCACCCCTACGAGCAGGGTGTGACCTTTACAAAACAAAGCGATGAGAAGACCCTCGACAACATCATCTTGACCGATGATTACTTTTCCGATCTCTTTTTTCAATTCCTGGTACTTTCCTGCCAGGGCGTCGGCGGCCTCTACGGCCGAGTTGAATGTAGGCATGTTATTCTATCCAGTTTTTTAGCGCCTCGGAGCACTCTGTGGGCTTGATGTCAATATAGATGTTTTTCTTGGCAGACTGCAACCATTTGTCGAAGATCTCAGCTTGCTTGACTTGCAGGGCAGCAGTTTGGATTTTTTGGTAGTCATCCGTGAGGTTGGGGGCATGTGGCGGAATCTTGCGTTTCACGTAGAGAATGTGAAAGACCTTGGTGCCGTCTGGGTTGATCAACTCCATGGGTTCAGAAATGGTTCCTTCCACCAACTCATCGATTTTAAAGTACATGTCGGCGTCCAAGGCATCCATTGGGATGCGAAGCTCCCCTGTCTGTGGGTTGCTGATGCAGCCACCGCAGTGTTTGGTCTGGCGATCGGACGAAAACCTGATGGCCGCCTGCTCGAAGGTGAGGGAATCGGAGCGAATGAGCCCAAGAATTGTGTTCAGAGAGTCGATAGCTTCTTTGTCGCCATCGCTGGAGGTGCTGAGTCGGCGCAGAATGTGGGAGGCACTCAACTGCTCGCCCCGCTTGTCGTTGAGTTTCACGATATGATAGCCGAACTCCGTGCGGAAAGGTGCGGAGACTTCGCCGATCCGAAGCTGGTAGGCGATTGCTTCGAATTCCGATACCATCATGCCCCTGCCAAACCATCCAAGGCTTCCTCCCCGCTGCCGACCTCCCGGCTCCTGCGTATGCTGATTGGCCAATTGTGCAAAGTCAGCGCCTTCTTGCGCCTGTTTTTGGAGATCTTTGAGAAGTTCGATGGCGCGCTTTTCGCTTTCCTCAGATACTTTTGGCTGGATCACGATGTGGTTGAGCTGGACTTCCGCAGGTAGATATCCCAGGCTGTCCGCATTGAGTTCCTGATAAAATCGTTTCACCTCGCGTGGGGTCACATTGGCGCTGGAAATCAAGGCACGGCGCTGGGCATCAGTGAGCAATTCCTTCCGAACATCATCTGTAATATCTGCCTGAAACTGATCTATGGAGCGGCCATACACTTCTTCGAATCGCTCGGTACTGCCCATTTGATCGACAAAGTATTTCACTCGTCGCTCTACTTCTCCTTTTACCTGATCATCTCCTACCTCAATGCTATCCTGCTCTGCTTTGTTGAGTAGGAGCTTTCCCACAATCAGCTGATCCAACACCTCGCATCGCAGGGTTCCATTGTCCTTTTCTCCATTGATGATCAAGTAATTGTACTGGTTGTCAATGTCTGATTCCAGAATGATTTCATCGCCCACAATGGCCACAATGCGATCGATGGTCTGGCCAACAGCGGTGTTGAGCATGAGCAGCGAGCTCACAATCAAGGTCCAACAAATTTTTTTCATCACTAGCGTAAGTTTTGAGATTCCGCGCGCTTGTCGTTCTGACAGGGTCACGGAATAGTCACCGATTGAGTTCTTCCCCTGATTCGCATCTCAGCCCCATGTGCCCGGTCCTTCGATTGAAACATGAGCGCAAGATGTAGGACAAATGCAGGGAGGGGATGTTCGAATTCGCACGCTGATCCTTAGATCCACCCGGGGCATTGTTAGCAGGAATTGTAATGTATTCCAACATATTACTATCGAAAGTCTTTGACTTTGCCCGAGGATTTTGCCTGCTGCACTAAAATAGACCTGGTCTCATCGATCAGGGCATTTTTGCGTTCGCTGCGAATGATCTGGGCGATACGATCCTTGCAAAGACTGAGCGGAAGCTGCTCTCCCGCCTTGACCACAGCCAACATCCGAAAGAAATCATAATGTTGCACGCCCTCTTCGGTGTGGGCGTAGGGATATACGGTATTGATCACAGCGCGGGTGATGTCTCCAAAGTAAAAGCCATCGGCGAGCCTGAGCAAGTCTTCCTCCGTGGAGTAGGTGCTATCCAGTTTCCAGGAGACGGCATTTTCTCTTGCCCAGCTTTTCAATTCGTCGAGATCACCTTGGGTATTCCCCCGCATCATGTTCACGACCTTATACTGTCCTTGTTGCGTTGTTTTGGCATAGAAGTACTGGTACCAATTGGATGCTGCCACGAAATTCTGGGTGTGGCGGCTATAATACCCGACTACATCGGCATCGGATACTTTCAAGACATCAGGTCTTTCTTCCACCAATTTTTCTGTAAAAAGCTGCACAATCACTTGGTCGCGGTATCTGGCCACTTGATAGCGCAATCGTTGGTCTTGATCTGAAACTTCTTTCTGCCCTTCTGCCCGCATGGCTTGCAAAGCGACCCACTGCTCAATGTACTGATCGGCATACCGCGTGCTGTCTGCCGCATCCAGGCCTTCGGGCGTAAACAGGTCAACTTCCTCTCGTAAGAGTTGACTGTCGCCAAACTCCACGAGCACTTCATCTCCAGGTTTTGCGCTGGTACAAGCAGCGAGGCACCACAGCAAGCAGACGCTCAGGAGGGGCCAAAGGTTGTTTTGTGACCAAAACCTGGGAAGCAGAAGTGGAAGTGGACTACCGAAAGAGTTTGCCAAATGCTTTTTCATTGATTGATACGGGGTATTTCACAGCCAGCTCGGCCAGCCATTCGCGCTCCAAATGATCTTGATAACGCGTGATGGCTTCGGATTTCACATTTTCCAAGGGCTGAATGCCTGCAGGAAATTTTTCTGTGCTGACTAAGAGGCGATAAAAACTCCCTTCTTGCTCCACCTCTGTGATTGTGCCTACAGGATTGGTGAAGAGGATTTCAGGAACAGCGTCTTTTTGCGCTTCGTAGAGCATAGTTGTGGATCGCAGCCGGATGGAAGACTCTCGATTGACGGTAGAATCGATTTGTGCCTGGGTAAATCCTTGTGCGAGCAAGGCTTTGACTTCCTGAAGGGCTTCGGCTTCGGAGGATCTGTACTCGACGACTTCTACCATTTGGTTGCGGGAGAAACTATCGGGGTGTGCTTCGTAGAAAGCTTTCAAGCCGAGGGTATCTTCTACCGCACGTTTCCACACTTTCTGCTCCATGAGGGTAAAGAGCAGGATGCCATCCCGATACTCTTGAAGAAGATAGCGATATTCTGGATTTTTGTCGGGGAGTTGTGCTTCTTCATACTTGAGCAATTCTTCCTCCACGTAGGTATTCAACACGGCGTAGGCGGCATCTCCTTCAGTCATTCCCATTTTGCGCGGGCGCATCCGGCGATAGTAAGTGACAAAATCCTGGATGGACTTGGTGAGGCTTCCCTTGGTCAAGACAAAGAGGGGCAATGCATACATATCTCCTTGCGCACTATCTGGCTCCCAAGCACCACGCGAAAAGCGTTCGTCGAGTGTCCCGATAAATTGGGTGAAATTGGCTTCTTGCAGCTGGTATCCGCTTTCCGTTTTGATGCGGTTGAGGAGTGCATCGCGGCTGAGCTGGGCACGGCTGTCGCGGGAGATTCGCTGCTTGAGTTGTGGCTTGGCTTCGTCGAAGTTTTGGCGTTCATCTACTTCGGTTACTTGTAAAATGTGCCAGCCATACTGCGTGGAAAAAGGCTCGGAATATTCTCCTTCTCCGAGTTGGAGTCGGTAGGTTTCCATCTCTGGTAGCAAGCGACTGAATCCAAGATCGCCGCCATTGGATCCGGTAGAGGGATCGTCCGAGAACTGCATGGCGAGCGCTTTGAAATCATCTCCTGTCTCCAGGCGCTGGTAGATTTCTTTGATTTTGGCCTGCGCCTCTTCCTCGGTTTTGGCGCTGTAGCGATCTCCTACCCGCACGATGATGTGAGCGGCCCGCTTTTTCCCTTGATTGACCATCTTGTCGTGAACCTTGATGATATGGTAGCCAAATTGGCTCCGCACTGGCTCACTGACCTCACCCACGGGCGTGGTAAATGCCCCGCTTTCAAAAGGATAGACCATGTCGAAGGCGGAGAAATACCCCAAACGACCCTGGTTCTGCTTTGCAGAGGGATCATTGGAATATTTGGCGGCCATTTCGCCAAAGTCTTTGTTCAACTTTACGATGGAGTCCCGCAGCGTCACGATGCGCTGATATGCCAGAAGTGTGTCTGCTGGAGTGGCCTGTGGCGTGAGGGTGATGAGCAAATGGCTAGCGTCCACGAGGTAGCCGCTTCGGTCATACGCTTCCTGGATCAACTGATCTTCCACGTCTTTCGCAGCGAGATAGGGCTGCGTGAGTTGTTGCTTGTAGGAGTTGAATTCCTGTTGAAAGCTTGGGGTGGTGTCGATGCCCATTGCTTGGGCTTCAAATACCTTGCGCTTGAAGTTGATATACAAGTCGAGGTATTCTCGATACTGGGCTTCGGAGTGGCTTGTGGCGACGACTTCGCCTTGATTATTTTTGGCGTACACCCGCTCAAACTCTTCCTGGGTGACCGATCCCTGCGGAAACTCGAGCAAAATGGGGCTAGTGCCTCCTGCCTGTTTGGTGGTCTTGCAGCTCGTCATGGCAAGCAAGCCGATCAAGGCAAGAAACAAGATGGAAAGGTGAAAGCGATTCATATTCTCTATATCTGTTCTCTTGAGTGTCAAAATGATAGCCGGGCAAAGTTATCATTCCAAAGGGTATCAAAAAACCAGAAATAAAAAAGGATTGTATCTGAGTGCGATTGAACAATTATTTTAGCGATGAGAAGCCCTGCTCTCTCAGCGGTTTGTTCCTTCATTTCTTTTACATCATGATTCAATCATCACCTAGTCCATCCAAAGTTTGCCCACAACCTATCTTCTCTGATCTCTAAAGCTGAATTCTTATCTTCTCTTGTTATTTCCAAAAACCAGCCACAATTACCCTTGGGCGCTATTGGGGAGTTTTTTTCCGAATAAATAGATGGAGTGTTCGTCGGTCTCTTCTATCTTGATTTCATCCATGATTTTGTGTATTAAATTAATTCCCAGTCCTCCTTTTACGCGGTGCTTCACGATGTCTTCTATGTCTTGGGGCTGGTATGTATGGATGGGAAATGCTTTGCCCGTATCCTTAATTTCTGCGTAAAGCGTTCCATTTTCTCGATATACAGCCACTTCAATGGTGGAATAATTATCACAGTGGTGCTGATGAATCATACAATTGGCGCAAGCTTCATCTACAGCAAGCACAATTTGCTCCGACAATTTGCCATTGACCTCCAATTCATGGAGTCGTGACCTCACAAAGTCTCGGATGTTGGCTAAATATGCCTTGTTACAATATACCCTGAGGTAAGATTTCATGAGGATGCAAGCAAATTGTCGGCGGTCTCAGGAGTGTCCACGATGGTGAGGAGCTGGTCTAGCCCCAAGAGGGAAAATACGTCTTGCACGGTATCGCGCAGACCTGAGATGACCAAACTCCCATTGAGCTGAGTGATCTCTTCTAAATGCGAAACGAATACGCCCAGTCCTGCGGAAGAAATATATGGGATTTCCCGCCCATCTACATGGATGTGAACATCCCCTGCTTCAAGCAATGCTTGTAATTTTTCGTCTAACGCCATCGAACTATTTGCGTCTAAGTCCCCGATGGGGAGGAGCGTGACGTAGTGTTTGTGTTTTTGTTCTTTAATTTCCATAAGATCAATTGCTCGTTCCTACGAAGTGATGATGAAATAGTTGGTTACTTCAGACGAATGATCAGCACAGTATAATCGTCGTCCAACTCGCTGTTAGAGAAGGTTTTTACTGCGTTCACGACCTCCGAAGCCATGTATGAAATATCGCTCTCTGCGTGTGCTTCAATCAATGCCTGAAAACGCTCGTATCCAAATTCTTCCCCTGTCTGATTGCGTGCTTCGAGCAGGCCGTCGGTGTATAGCACGAGCAAGTCTCCAGCCTCATACTGGATCTCCGTGATCGGCTGGAGGTAGTTGGCAAAGCTTTTCGTGCGCACAATGCCCAAGCCCAGTGTCCCCTCGCGGAAGGAGCACACTTTTTTCTGCCGACTGGAATAGAAGAAAGCCGGCGGATGGCCTGCTCGCATGAGTTCAATGCGGCGGGTGCGCACATTGATCTCTAAGTAGATGAGCGTCACAAAAAATCCCTGCTGGAGACATTCGGAAATGGCCTGATTGGCGGTGATGATAAATTTCTTTACCCCCAGGTCTAGCTGGGTAAGTGCATGAAAAATGCCTTTTACCTCTGCCATGTAGAACGCCGCCGTGGTGCCCTTGCCTGACACATCACCGATGGCGACATGATAGCGAAAATCATCCACTTGTGATACGTCAAAGTAGTCGCCTCCTACTTCATATGCGTTCTCGCTCAAGGCAACAAATTCGATCTGGTCATTTTGCGGAAGCACCGTCGGCAGCAATTTATCCTGCACTTCCTTGGCGATCTTCATCTGCTCTTGATAGCGCTCTACTTCAATGCTCCGCTTGATGAGCTGCGCGTTTTCCAGCGCGATGCCTGCCTGCTCCGCAAATCCCACCACAGTCTGGACGGAGACATCCTCAAAGGCATTCACGAGGTCATTCACGAGGTAGAGCACCCCAAAGCTCTTGCTGCTGGAGATCACAGGCACACACAAAATGCTTCGAAAGCGCGTGTTGACGCTTCGACGGGCCTTTCCCTTGCGCGTGTTGCGGATCATAAGAAACTTTTGGTCGCGAAGCACCTTTTCCGTCACATCGAATCCCTCCTTCAGGTCTGCGAGGTCTTCGTCCGAGATCCTAGTCTGATTGCGAAGGTGAGGCTGGCCCAGCTCATCGAGCCACTCTACCCAGCCAGCGCGGGCGCCCGTCTCCATCATCGCTGCATCCAGGAGGGTGCTGATCATCTCAGTGAAATCGAGATTCGACTGGATGGCCTGATTGATTTTAGAAAATGAGGCGATTTCTACCTTATTGGTCTCAAATACTGACGAAGTGGGCAGGTTAAAAAACAAGACCAAGACGGCAAATCCACTGTATGCCATCACGAAGAAGACGGCAAAGATGAGAAATTCAATCGCCAAAAATCCTTCTGGTGAGGCGATCCCCATCTGAGCCGGAAGGCGATTTCCTGCGATAAGAAAGGTGATGGAGACGATTTCTATGAGCACAAAAAGGCCCAGGGCCCGGAGCTTTTGCTGCAAATTGAGGTAGGGAATCCAGCGTACACTCGCAGAAAGGATCAACACCAGCACCACAAAGGCGAGCAATACACCGATGAAGGCAGAGCCGACCGGCATATCGTAGTATCGAGCCAAATGAAACAGCAGCGCGATTCCCAAAAATCCCATAAATGCCTTCCAGCCAAGAAGCTTCTTTCGGGTGCGTGGGAAGAGAATGAATCGCCTGAAAATGAAGATGCCAGATAGCAAAAACAGCGTGATCGCGTAGTAGCCAACGCTAAAAAAAAGCGCTTGAAAATACACATACAGGGTACTTTCGAGCAGCAGCCGATTGGCGAAGGTGATCAACATGATGACCAAGATCCCCGACATGCCGATCATGAAAAGGCGCCACAAGAGTGTGGTGACCTGAAGTTTTTCTATGTTGGAAAATATGCGGCTAATAAGCAGCCCGTGCGTGACGAAAAAGGCAACCTGTACCAAGCGATAGGAAAAATCCCCCACTTCGAACGCCATCGTCGTCGTGGGACTGCTCCCCCCCATGATGTTGAGAATATGATAAGTCGTCATCAGCATCCAAATGAGGATGCCAATCGCAAGGAGAAAGCCGTTGATAATGCGTGGTTTCAATCGTATTCGCTTCGGCATCAAAGCTAAAAAAATCCTTCGCAGTGAAAAATCAAACTTAGCCACTACGCAAGTTTCCGGTCCTAAAGCTGGGTTTTTCTGTCAAGCAAGCCGTATTTTCTCCATAACGGCTTAGAATCCTGCCTTTTTTTAGAATTACTCCTTCATTTTCCTCCTTTGTGCAACTTGCCAGCGCCAGGCACCTGAGATGTAAGTGATCTTGTTCAGGGATAGGATAGATCAAAAACCCCAAAAAGCAAAAGGATCTCTCGCGGTTTGTTCCGCAAGAAATCCTTCTGAAGATTCGATTCGAAGTGGCAATCAACGACTACAAGATCGCTGCTTTACTGCCTGATCACCCGGAATACCGAAAAGCGATGGTCGTTGATCACCCGGAACAGGTACACACCCGACGCATACTCCGCCATGTCTAGCTGCACCGTACCGCTAAGTTCTGTAGCGCGGCTCATCACTTTTCCAGCGAGGTCATAGATTTCCAGGGCATTTCTCCCAGCCGGCAATTCCAATGTGAGAAGTTGGGTCACAGGATTGGGGTAGTAAGTCACGGCGAGGCCATTTTCCATGTCTTGGAGAGAGGTCAGCTTACAAGTTCCCACTACGTAGGTGTCCTTTTGAGAGGAGGTATTCTGCTCACCCAGCCCCGGAAAGGAATAGGTGTAGTAGAAATACACCCTAGTGCCTTTGGTGGCATTGACCTGGAAAGGCACATTGGGGGTGACATTATACCCGGGAAGATTATTCGCATCGGTGCCGTAATACAGGATGCAGGTCGGGCTTCCGACTCCAGCCTGAGACGGGATAAAGGTGATGGTAGGATTGTTTTCGGCTGGGGAAAATTGATAACTGTAATGCCCATTGAATGCCGTGCCAATGCATGATGGCGCAGGAATAATGGAAATATCCACAGCTGTAGAAGTCGTGGAGCCGTTGTCATCGTCGGTAGCTACCGCAGTGAGAGAATATTCTCCCACCGTGGGTGTCCAAGTCCACTGATAGGGGGCTACGGAGTCCGTTCCGATCAGGACATTGTCCACATAAAAGGCTACCCTCGCTACCTCCCCGATCAAGTCCGAGGCGGTAGCTGCGATCTGGATGGGCGTGTCTTCGAAAAAGGATGAACCAGTAGATGGAGACAAAATGGAGACTTTGGGAGGCACATTCGAGGAATTGCTCGAAATGATGTACACCTCGTCCATATCCGTGTGGCTGCCGTTGTCCACCATCAACCGTATCAAATACACCCCTTCTTCCAATGGAGAAATCGTGGGCTGCATCGCTTGCGGATCTGTAAAATCGAGGGTAGTAGGACCATAGACTTGGGTCCAATTGTAAGCGAGACTCGCCGGCCCAGGATTGCTGCTCGCGCTGCCATCAAGGCTGGTAGCACTCTGAGGCAGCAGCACCAGTAGATTGTCGCCCGCCGATGCCACTGGCTGATCAAAGGTCAAAGGGGAGGTATAGGTGAAGGTGAGTTTTCCGAGGTTGAACTCCCCTTGCTCAAAATACAGGCGAATGATTTGCTTTCCCCCCTTGAGCGGAACATTTGCCACCGTCTTATTGGTCCACTTGTCCCAGCCGTTGCTGTTGGACACGGTGATTCCTGATTTGACGACCACGCCATCCGACTCGATGTTCATCGGGCCGCCACCATTGCTGTTTCCGCTCGCATACCTGAACACCAGGTTGTAGTTGCCCGGTTGCTGCACCTCCACGGTGTATTCCATCCATTCTCCCGCAGCAATCCAGCCGACCACTTCGCCTTCTGCGCCTTCTGTCGTGGCATCCACATATTCCCCGAGGCGATAATCTCCCACATTTTCTTTGGACACGTCGCTGTAAGCGATCCCCTGCCCGACACCTCCTTCAAACACATCAAAATGTGCCGCCTGAAATGCCCCTGGAATGGCGATGGGCGCTCCGAAGAAGGGAATCTGATCCCCTACGATCACGGGCACCAGGTTGCTGATGCTAAAATTGGCACCGTCATATATTCTCGCGTAAAAGCTGTGCCTGCCTACGGTCAAGCCCGTGGCCTTCAGTTCGTAGGGCGCTTGCGTGACCTGACCGATGACCGTTTCGCCATTCACAAATTCTACTTTGGTGGGTGTGCCGCCGCTGGTAGTCAGGGTGAGGTCCACACTGCCACCGGGATATGCCTGCGAAAAGCTGCTGCGGAGCACCCCGTCCAAAGAGATGTCTTTGCTGGTGGCGAGACGCATCGCCGGAACTGGCAAAGCATATCCGTCGGAAAACATGACCACGATCGGGCTATTTGAATAATTGTGCGCCACATAAGTCTTCTCTCCCGCTTTGTTGAAAACCACTGCCAGTGGATGATCAGCCGTGAGGGTAGCATCCACATTCCCGAGCACACGAATGGAGTGCAGCCAGTGGTAGGTCTGGGCATCTGAGATTCCAAATTTCAAGCTGCGTTCTGGATAAGAGTCGTACATCTCGATGGCTTGATCCGGATCAATGAAGGAGAGGTACATCCACTTCACGTCATGCCATAAATTAGGATTCACTTCATTGGAAAGGATGCCCGTGTTGACCTCGATCTCATCCCACAATTGTCTCACATAGCTGGTGTCGTGACCGAGATAGAGTGAGCCGCCGTGAATGGGGTACATCTCAATGCCGTAAGAAGCTGCGATGTCGCTGGTCCAAAAGGTGCCGTTGTCATAGCTATTGCCCCACACGCGAGACACCAAGCTGTATTGCTGATTGGGTCCAAACACTCGGTCGTTCATGTCAAACCAGTATTCCTCTACTGCCGTCTGCTCCGTGGTGTACATGTAGATGCCGAGATCGCGAATGGAATCATTGCCCGTCACGGAGCCCCAGTGTATTAGGGAAGAGTGAAATTGCATGCTTTCGGAGGTAGATTCCTGGTCATTGCCCTGTGGAAAAGTCGCAAATCCATTGGCCCAACAATGCCCGGCGTAGGGACTGAAGTTGCGCAGAAACGGAAACATGTTATCGTTGCGGTCCCAAGAGGCAGCATCGCGCACCAAAAGGTTGATCATGTCTCCGTACTGTGCCGCCCAGCCTGGCTCAAATTGCTCCAAAAATGCCGCGGCGTGGATGAAGTATCCCCAGTGAAAATGGTGATCGTTGAGGTTGCCGTCTTGCCCGTGACCTGCCGGATAGCCGATCATGGCGGTCCATGTCGAATTGTAATAAAACAAAAATGCCACCTCTCCCCCTTCTGCCTTCAGCCAGTCTTCGAGCCGTTCTTTGACGGTGTGCAGCATCTTATCTCTTGCCGTGGTGTCTCCCGTCTGGTCCGCGATTCTCGCCGTCTGAATCAGTCGATTCATCATTTGTCCTTCATTGTAGGAGTCTGTCCAGGTGCTCAACCCGTCGTTCTGAAGTAGCTGCACCTTTTCACTTAGCGCTTGCGGGCTAAATCCCTCGCTGTAGTAGTTCAGATAGGGCAGGGTGGGCAAAATTCCTCGAAAGGTGTTGGCTACCTGAAACCGGTTCCCAGCCATTGTCTTCAATTCGCCGCGAACCGTGGCATAGCTATACTTGTCGGGGGTGGGAGAAGCGGCAGACAAATGCGCCCACTGATGTGGTAGCAAACCCATGAGCACGGTGGTGTCCACTCCTTCTTTGACCTCCGTTTCCACTACAAAATCGGTGGTCACCACGGAGCTTGCTTCGTCATAGGACCAGGTAGTGGTGGTGTTGGTGGGGAACACGTAGGCATATTGCTTATACTCATTGGCGACCGCCGTGATGCTCGTCGCCGTCAGCGGGATAAAGGCCATGGACCAATAATTTTTGCCATTCAAATTCGACGTGTAGGTGTTCCCTGTTTGGGTCCACACGCTCCCTAGGGGGGCATATACCACGAAATCAGCTCCATTACGAGCATTGGTGATGATGATCATTTCGCCATCTACAGCCACAGAACCCTCATTGATGGTCACGCGGGCGAGGTCAGCGGAGTCTTTGGTGAAATACAAAAAGGGCATCCCAATCCCGGAAGTGGCCTGGAAATGATGGCCCGCACTGGTCCAGTCCATCGTCACGGTCCAATCTGAGAAGTCGGATACTTTCGCAGCCGTGGCCGACAATCCTGACACCCCCACGACGACCGGCAAAATGTTGTCGATCACGCCCCAGGGAATGTAGGTCACCACCAACCCTTCATTCACTGTTTTGAGGGTGTAGGGATAGTTGAATAGGTTGTCGGAATGGTTGTTCTTCACTTTGTTTGACCACCAGTCGTTGGTCGGAACGGGCTTGGTTGCGGCGACTCCGGTGGTGACTGGTGAGCCGGAAGGGAAAGAATTCCTGCCGGCAGCATCTACTCCCGGAAACGTATTGGTATAGCTACCGCTGCCCACTGGTGTGACCTGAGCGAAGGCGATCTGGAGTGCCAATACAAGCAAGACCGGAATCAAACTTATTTTTGACCATGCGCGATGAAAACGTCTGATGGGATGGCTCCGAAAAACCGAATGTGGGTAGATGGAGGAGTGGTGGATAGAAAATTTCATGAGGCGAGTAGTTAATGGGAAAGTCAAATGAATCGAAAAAAAGGGGGGTGGGAAGAAATCATCAAGACAGCATCGGAGAAAGGCTGATAGCTAAGTGATCTATCTTTAGTTCCGTTACGAATCAAAGAGGATCCTTGTATTCGGAGTTGGCTTGTGCATTTATTTTTCTCAAGATACTTGGACCATTATTCATTTACTGCATTTCGCCATACATCAACCACTCACAGCCTTGAATTTTTTACTACATCACTTCTACATCGTCTCCTTCAAGTTGTGCTCTCCCCCACCACGAAGATTGGCTTTTCCGCTCTCCACACGCACTGTGATGATCTGCAAGTCGGCTGATCCTTCTTTCACAAGACCGAATCCGACACTTCACCGTATAGCTTGTTCGAGATCCGCTATTAAAAAACCTCTCCCCTTATCAACAGCATAGCCAGAGGCAAGGCCCCTGGCTATGAAGTCATCAATTGTCTTTGACTTGCAAAAAATTACTCTTCCAGGACAGCAGTCGGGCCAGAAATACTGCGGAGGCTGTCTCCTGCGATGTCTTCCCAACGATAATAGTGGAAGGTGCGATCTGTGGACATGGCCACAAAAAGACCACGCGGAAAGTCTGGTCCCATGGGCAAAGCTACTGTCTCGGAGCCGTCGCTCTCATGCGTAGAAACGTCAATCACGGCGATCTCCGGATGGTCATGAGGAGACGAAGATGTACCCTCGCGAGGATAAATTCTGAATTTGTCCGCTCCTTGATCCGAGACGAGAATGTAGCCCGTGCCACCCGGAAAAGCATAGATCGAAATGCCCTCGTTGTCTTCGGCATAGCCTTCGGTCGCAAACAGCGCGAGTTCCTGGCCGCTCGAATCTGGATCAGCAAAGTATTTCCGTACACCCACCTGCTCGTCGGAGTAGTAAATGTAGCCCAGCGAGTCATCTACTGCGATGGCTTCGATTTCTTTCTTGCCGCTGTAGTTTCCAAATTTTCGCACCAATGTCGCTTTCACCTGGCCATTCGTGCTGTCCCCTTCGAGGAGATACTGCCAAAGGTAAGTTCCGTCTGTAGGACCACTTTTGCGTCCCGCAATCACGTACACTTCGCCAGTAGCGGGTCGCCTGTAGAGTGACACCCCCATCAAGTCGCGGTAATTCTCCTCAGTTTCGCCTTCATACACAGGAATTCCTCCGCCGTCGAGGGGCTTCATATCTGGCAGACGATAGATGCGCAGGTTGTGAGTAAATCGTTCGGTCACCACGGCGATGTCAGTCGGCTCTCCATTGATCATCAGGCCGTATTCTACATCGACATTGTTCGGGCGAGCCAGACCCCGGACCACTTTGTCTTCGACGATGTTGCCTTTCAAATCAAAGACATACAGCGCTCCGTCCTCGTCTTTGTCAGTGCCGAGGACCAGACTCTGCGCTGGATCTGTGGGGTGAATCCAGATGGCAGGATCATCGGTATCGTGCTTCACGACTTGAGTCACATAGACTGGCTTGATGCGCGCATTATCGCCATCCGCTTGAGTGACTGGCTGAGTGCATTGCAGAAAAAGAACACAAGGAGGGAGGAGCAGGAATCGGGCAAATGAGGCTGAATAAGACATAGTTCGTGAAAATTGGTCAAATAAGTTTCGAAGGGAAAAATAACAAGCCAGACAGGCAGCGATTCCGGCAATGCAGGGCAACCCGGGCAGTCGCTCACCTGTCTGGCGCATTCGAAGGGAGAGGCTAGCGTGTAAATATGAGGGTCGCTTCGACCGTTTCGTCGTCATATTCGCCTTCCAGCTCCAGGGTGAGTTGGTCATTGTCGATGCTGAAATTGCCTTTGTACACAAATTCCAGCTCGCTTCCATCCTCCTGCTCGATGTCATCGGCAAACTCTATTTCTCCTTCCAGCGCATCGTCTGTGAGAGATTCGTAGCCGCCTTCCACTTCGATTTCAACATTCACCAGCTCGATTTCGCCGCAGTCTTCTTCCTCCTCTTCTTCTTTCAGCACGACCACAAAGCTCAGCTCATCGAATTTGAATTCTACTTCAATGGCATCCACATCTTCAGCCTGAAGGGTGCGGATGTCTTCGTTGAGGAGACCAAAAAGGCTCACAAATGCCGCAAACTGGTCGGCATCCTCAACGTCGAGCTCCCACGACCCAAAGATCAGTTCGTCGTCGAGTACCACGTATTCAAATTCCAAATCGGGATTCACCACGACCTTTTCGTCACCGGCGCTGGTCACACTCAGCAGCATGGCCTTGAAGCCACGGCTGCCATCATTGACAATGTCATCGTCAAACAAGGCGTCGTTGACTTCGAATTCGATGATGATTTCTTCTACCTCTTTGGGAAACAGCACCGAGCCCATGCCCGTGGCCGGATCAAAACTCAGGTTGAGATCAATTCCGAGGTCATCGGAAGTGGTGCAGTCATCGACTTCGTAATAGGCCGCCCAATCTAGCAAGTAGTCGCCCAGGTTGTCAAAACCCTCGGCATCCACGATCTGGAACACCACCGTGGCGTCCGCCGTCAATGGCACAGTCGTGCCGCCCAATTCTTCGCCCGTCGGGTCGATTCTGTCAAGGAACGAAAGGGCGATTTCGATCTTGTCTTCGTCTTCCACCTCTCCAGCACCTTCATCACTGAAGAGGATCACTTGTGGAAAATCTTCGATCGCCAGGGGATTGACTACCCCGTCGTCGCGCATGTCGCAGCTCAGGCACAGCAGTAGCAAAGACGTGCTAGTGAAGGAGATGAATAATCGGTTCATTTGTGACAATTTCTTGAACAAGAAAATAAATAGAAACTTGATCTGGCTTGGTTCTTAGAGGTCGAACTTGACCCCGATACGCGACCACCAGGAGTAGAATTCTCGCTGAATGAGAATGTCTTCACTGCCTTGATACACCTCGAAAGGTTGGTTGGTGAGGTTGAGAAATTCAGCAAATACCCTCACCCGAGGCGAGATGGCATAGGTGGCATTGAGATCCAATTGCAGGCGCTGGTTCACATACACATCCTCGTCTGCATTGCCTCCCACCTCGCTGAGGTACACCCCATTGAAATTGGCAGAAACGCGCATAGAGAACTTTTTGTGCTCATAGGCCAGCGAAGCATTCCCGACGTTGGCAGATTGCCCGGGGAGCTTGATGTTTTCCAGGGCATTGGGGTTGCCCTCATCGGCGTCGCGGCTCTGGATCGTCGCGTCGGAGTTCGTGAAGGTGTAGTTGAGGTACAAGGTAAATCGATCCAGAGGTGCTGGCAGAAAGTCGAGTCCACGCTGAAAGGCGAGTTCTACCCCGAGGAGGGTCGCCTGATTTCCATTTTGTGCCTGAATCACATCCAATCCCGAAGCGATCGGTGTTCCGGTGAGGGGATAACTACTGTTAAATATCACCCGGCGATAGATGAAATCATCCAGCACCTTGTAGAACACTCCACCGGAAAGGATACCGACATTGCCAAAGTAGTGCTCCCCAAGCAAATCGAGATTGAATGCGCTAACGGGGGCGAGGTCTGGATTTCCGATCGACGCTTCTCTGTCTTGGAGGTTGATTTCCTGCGCCGGAATGATCTCACCGAAGTTGGGACGGGCATAGGAATAAGTCGCTGCTGCACGAATGTTGGTATTGGCACCCGGAGAATACTTGAGGTGAAGCTGTGGCAGCAAATATCCATAGCTTGTGCCACCACTCACTGGAACGATAGCTTCCAAATCGCCATTGGGCGCGATGACCACATCTTCGGAGTTGTACTGAGTGTTGGTATATTCGTAGCGAAGCCCTCCCAGCAACATCCAATTACTGAATTCCTGGCGAGCCATCAGGTATCCTGCAAATACCTGCTCTGTGGCCTCAAATGCCTCCAGTGCTTCGTCGATGGCTTTGTCCTCCAATTCCGGCTCAAACTGCGAAGGATTTTCGTTGAAGTACGTGATCAGTTGGGGGATGTCCAAGGGTGTGTTGAGTGTGTAGGCTCCCCCCAGGAAGTTATCATCCAGTAAGCCGCCCGCTAGTTGATCCAGCGTGGGCACAGATCCAAGCGAACCATACTTGTCCACGGTGATGTCAAAACGCTTGACCTTACTCCGAACTTTCCCTCCAAACTTAATCAAACCTGCATTTCCGTCTCCTATCCGATAGGGAATTCCGATGTTGAATTTAGCAGTGAGGTTTTGGTCGGTGGCCATGGTGTTCCCGACTTCCAGCTCGTCGAATTCGTAGGAACTATTGTCCAAATAGCCGGGTGCATTGAAAGTGATGTTGCGCGGGTCGCGGATGTCCAGCGTATGCTCATTCTCGGCGATGAAAACTCCTTGGTAGTCGTAGGGTGTATTTTGCCTACCGAAGGAATATTGCCCTTCGTAATCCACCTGGATACCTGGGAAGATGTGGCGTCCGCCAAGATTGACACTCTGGACAGACTGTGACTCAAATCGATCTTTCGTGTGGCGCTCAATTTCTCCATCTTCCGGCAAGAAAATGTATTGCCGACGCCATTCCCGATCAGTAAACTGAGTGGAAAGACCCCGCAGGTAGATCTCATTGTTCGCGTCGAAGCGGTAGTCGAGGTTGGCGCTGAGGCCACGGCGCGTACGCGTTAGCTCGTAATCACGAAGGCTCAACTCGTTGTCAAATGGCTCATATTCCACGTTGTCCGAGCCGAGGCTGTTATGATAGTAGCTCGCATTCACCAGCACCCCAAGTTGCTGCTTGCTGCCATATCGCTGCCCAAAGAGGAAGGATCCCTGCGCATTGGGCTGCTGCATGAGGTTGTTGTAGCCCCCCACGATGGAAGCAGCGATCTGCGGCTTGTCACTCTGAGCGGTTCGGGTGATCAAGTTCACCGATCCCCCGATAGCATCTCCATCCATATCGGGAGTAAGGGCTTTGGTGACCTCCATCGAAGCCAGTTGATCCGAAGGAATCGCATCTAGGGCGACAAAGCGCACATCGGCTTCTGGAGAAGGAATCTGCTCGCCGTTGATGTTCATGTTGGTGAATTGTGGTGCCAGACCACGCACTAACACATAGCGCCCCTCTCCTTGGTCTCGCTCAATGTTGATGCCCGGCACACGCTGGAGCGCCTCAGCAGCATTGGGGTCAGGAAAACGTCCGATTTGATCAGCCGCAACGATATTTTTGATGTTGTCGGCATTCTTTTGCTGGTTGAGCGCACGCGCCTGTCCTTGCAGCATACCGGTGATTTCTACGCTCGAGAGCTCGTACGTGGAGCTTCCCATCGCAACATCCAGCACCAGGGTCTGACCCGCACCGGTGGTCAGGCTCAGGGTGGTGTCGCTGTAGCCGAGATAGCGAACAAGCAATTGATATGATCCGGCAGGTAAATACAGTTGGTATCTGCCTTCCAAATCAGTAGCAACCCCTTGGTTGGCACCGACTACGGTCACATTAGCGCCAGGTAGCGAATAGCCATTGGTCGCGTCGAAAATCTTTCCACGAACGAGACTGTTCTGAGCCACTAGGCCCGAACCGCAAAGTCCTATTCCCAAAAAGATCACATGGAAGAGAAGTGTTTGTTTCATAACCAGTCAAAATTGGATTGGGCTTCAAAATCTCAAGCATCTACCACTACTGATTGGGTGTTTCCCGAAGGGTTCGGTTGGTCCCTCAGCGTCTTTGCTTGAGGCTTTCAAGCACTCGGTAAAGAATACTGGTCAATGATATTTCGCATTGAGCTGCCTTCCAAAAAGGTGCCGTTACAGAAGGGCAACAGGCAGAAATGTGGCGTTAACAAGAGGGCAACATTAGAGATTTTTAGGCCATAGTTATCTGATATTCAAATTGTTAACTTGTGTTAAGCATATATTAAGCTTGTATCAAGCTATTTCGAAGGAGCTGCGAATCCCGAAGTATGGCTATCCTGAATGAAATAAAATCAGGGGATTTTGACTTGCATTCGCTTGCTTGGGAGCTGTCGCCATCAGAGCGAAGGGTTATCGGCATTCCCCACCTGATGAATCCAGGCCGTGAGCGAATTTCCCTGGCTCAGACCGAGCTTTTTCTTCAGGCGATAGCGGGAGATGCGCAGGCTGTCGGTGGAAATTCCCAGCACGGTAGCAATGTCTTTGGAATCCATGTTGAGGCGAATGAGCGCGCAGAGGCGCAAGTCAGCAGGGCTCAGGTCGGGAAAATCGTTCTGAAGCTGATCGAAAAACGACAAGTGAACCTGCTCAAATGCCTGCCGAAAATCTTGCCACTCCTGATCCCGATGAAAACTGTAATCCACTCGCTGGATGAGCGCCTTGATCTGATCTTTCTGCTCCGATTTCTTGGCCTTGAGGACCAGTTCCATCCCCTGCTTCAACTCGTCAAGGATGCGATTTTTCTGGATGATGTGCAGCGCGTGTGAGGTCAGCACCTTGCTTTTGCCTTCTAGTTCCTGCTTGAGATTGGCTTCGTTGAGCTGCCGGTTTTTGATGTCGGCGCGAAGAAGCTGTTGCTGCGCCTCGTAGAGCTGTTTATTTTTCTGAAATCTCAAGCGCTGCGTCTGAAAAATGAGGCCGCCGACCAGCAAGATCAGACCTAAGCCTACGAGAGAGACCGTCCGGATGAGGCGGTTGAGTTGTTGCTCCTTTTTGAGCACGCTGATCTGAGTGCTCATTTGCTCGGTCTCAAACAAGGTTTGCATCAGCGCGATACGACCTGCGATGTCATCAGTGTAAATTTCTTGGTAAAGCTTGCGGCCTTCATCAAGATATTCATAAGCTTTTTGATGGTTCCCGGCGAGTGAATGCGTTTCGCCAAGATCGCGTAGCGCACTGGACACCTGTTTTTTGTCATGCTGCGCAAGGGCAAGGTCTAGCGCTCGCTGGGTGTATTCCAGCGCTTGTGGGTACCTCCCCGTTTTTTGGTACACATCTCCAATATTGTTGTAAGTACCAATGAGTCCTGCTGCGTTTCCAGTGACTTCATGGAGGGCCAGCGCCTCTGAAAAGTAAGCAAACGCGTCGTCATAGGATTCCTGATCTTCATACACCGATCCGATATTTTCCAGAATATAGGCCATACCAAGGGTGTCCTTGATTTCGCGATACATGTCGAGCGCTCGATGTTGGTACACGAGGGCTTCAGGATACTGGCCCTTTTTCTCAAAAATATGCCCAATCAATCCGAGGCTTTCTGCCTCCCCTGCCACATTACCTGCCTGCCGATACAGGCCCTGCGCCTCCTCGTAGCAATCGAGCGCAAGCTCGGGCTGCTTTGTGTGATAATAGGTCCACCCCAAAGCTAGAAAGTTACCCGCGAGCGCAGCTTCGTCCCCGAGTTCGAGGAGAAGACTCTGAGCGGAAAGTTGATTTTCGAGGGCTTGAAGATGGGCGCCCTGGTGGTAAAATACAGTCCCAATCACTTGGTAACTTCGCGCCATTACGGCTCGGTCTTCCTGCTCAGTGGCCAGCGCAAGGGCTTTTTTGGCATAGGAGAAGGCAGAATCCAGAACATTCTCTTCCAAAAACTGAGCGGCCACTTTGCTCCATGCCTGGGCCTGCCGCACCTCGCTCTGGGCCGCAAGCATCCCTCCACACAAGCAAAGACACATCCACATCAGCCTTGCCGCGAAGGTGGTCACGCTGGCTCCAAATATATTACTGAATAAAAGCACCTCTCAATCTACTGGCTTCACACCAACTCAGCACCCTTTGAACATGAATTTTATGTTAAATCCTCATACTTTTTGAGAAAAATCCGCTGCGCAATCCTTCCTCGTTCCATTATTCTACCCCTTCTTTTCTGCTCCGAAGGCGCTTCCGCTCCCAGCGCAGGAGCAGCGGATAGGTAAACACGGCGGCAATAATGAGCAACGAACCAAGATAGAAGCCTGGGTGCAGCTCTTTGTATTCTCGATATAGCAGTGCCGCGAGAATGATGGCATAAATCGGCTCCAGATTGATGAGCAAATTGCTGGCAAAGGCGCTCAAATGTCGCAGAGCGCTCATGTTGAGCGTGTAGGCAAAGGTGGTGCACACCAGCGCTAGCACGAGCAGCAAGGCAAAATCGTAGCTCGAAGGAATCCAGCTCGCCTCGGAGTAGCCGCTCCAGTGAAAAAAAGGAAGAAGCAGGGTAATGAACACCGCCCCCGCACCAAATTGCACCATGGCGATGGGAAATACACTCGTGCTTTTGGTCACCACCGCTTTGTTCCACACAGAGGCTCCGGCCACCACCAAGGCCGAAAACAATCCCACCAAAATGCCTGTGGTCATCATCACCCCGCCAAATCGAAAAATCAACACCAAGCCCCCCACAACCATCAGCCCCATCAGTAGCTCGTACCAACGAATCCGCTTGCGAAAGACCATCGGCTCGATGAGGGAAGTGAAAAAGGCTGTCGTGGACAGCGCACTCAGCGCGACGGTCACATTGGAAAGTTTGATCGACTCGAAAAAAGTGATCCAGTGGATCGCCATGAGAATCCCAATGCCTGCAAAGGGCCACACTTGCTGGAAAGTCATGCGCAGCACTGCCCGGATCAGCCCCGGAAAAAAACACAGGCTTACAAAGGTGAGCCACATCCGGTACCAGACCAGCGGCACACCTGACAAGGAGATTTCTCTGCCGAGAATCCCCGTAAATCCATAGAGTAGCACCGCGAGGTGCATCATCAGGTAGGCTTGCCGTGTGTCGGTTGCAGGGCTGATTTTCACCGCGCAATATTACGCGTGGCACGTTGCTAATCCAAGCACCGCGATACCTCGGGGCGAATCGGCAAGCAAGTCATCGACAGACCAATGCCATTGCGGCCCATTCGCTCCAAAACCATGGGTTGGAACTCCAAATGGCAGCGCCCTTCGTAGCGATGGACCCATTGGAGCATGATGTCGCGCCGCTTGATACCCATACCAGCCAACTCTTGGTACTTTCCCTCCAACACATCGAGGAAGTAGCTCATAAAATCTACTTGCGGCTGGCTTTGAAACCGTTGCTGGCGATAGGTCCAAAAGTGCCGCTTCTGAAGCGTTGCCCCCTCCTTAAGCCCTAACATCCCGACAAGATCATTGCTAAATCCCGCTTCGTGCATCACCATGAGAGCCACTTCGTCGGTAGGTGGAAGCACCTGATTGTCTTCGCCTAGAATTCGGCGAAAGGCCATTTCAAACTTTCGGTGGCGAAGCAGATCCACCACAAATTGCTCCACAATCGCTTCCTCGACGGTCTCTAGCAGAATCATCCCCGGCTGCCAGGCTGCATTTGCAGGGTCATTGAGTTTGCGCCAGTGAAACACGTCGTGGTAGGTCACCAAGCGGGCTGTCCAGTATGTGTAGTCATCGAACTGCACCGTGAGCTCACGGTAAGGCAGCCCCAGCGACTCGTGACGATCGCCCAGCCACATACCCTCAATGTTCACGACCCGATCGCTTCGGTAGGGCGCTTCAAGTAACTCAGCGATCCCCCATTCATCGCCTTGCCAACAAGTGATGCAGGGCTTGATCCCTTCTTCGCCCAGGCGCATGATCGTCATTGGATCCAGAAAAAATTCACATGCCTCTTCCTCGTGGGAAATATTGATCCAGATAGAAATGTCTTTTCGCTCCACCCCTGCCTTGGCCAAGGCTTCATAGCGTGGTTCCAGCAAGTCGAGGAACCCATCGATTTCATACCATTGAGGCTCGTCTTCCACCTCAATGGGCTGTATTTTGATGATGGATCTCGGCTTCGACTCGGGAATTAACCCCATGATGGAACATACTCGACGATATTGCTGGGGAGCTGTCCAGATTTCCAACCAATAGAATGTCTTCATACGTCTATATCCGCCCTCTTCTCAGTAATGGTGTTTCGGTTGCGGACAGCAAATTGCTAACGTATCCAGATATTCCTTCGCCTATTTATTCCGAAAATTTGACATTTGTTGGATTCTGTAATAAAAATAAGAACCTTCAGATGCCCGAAATTCATCCCCCAAGCATCTCGACCATCTGCGGATCGCGGGCTTTGTCTGCCGCACAGAGACCGTCAAAGTTTCGGGCGCGGGGCTCGGCTCCTGCCTCCAGCAGGGCAGAAACGAGTGTCACCTGCCCGCCTTGAACGGCATACATTAGCACCGTATCGCCCTCGATGTCTCGCTGATTGGGATTTGCCCCGGCTTGAAGGAGGGCCAGCGATATGGCGACATGACCTTGCTGCACGGCATACATCAGCGCAGTCGCGCCGTATCGATCTTGCCAACTGTGATCTGCGCCAGCGCCCAGAAGCAAGCGCACCAAGCCCTCTTCCTTCATCGCTACTGCCCAGTGGAGAAGGGACTGCCCTTGTGGATCTCGCTGGTTAGGATTCACGCCAAGTTGCAATATTCGCGCAGCTATGTCCTCCATTCGCTGAAATATGACCTCTTGCAGCAAGGCAAAGCCCAGATCTTCAGGTGCTGAAGTCAATGCTTGAGGATGCTGCGCCAAGCCTTTGCGCAGCGGATCGGCTACACCTGCTTGCAGGCTACTCATCCATTGCCTCAGTAGTTCCTCAGGCTTCTCCATACGCCAGGGCCATTTCATGCGCTGGTTGGTTGAGAGATGTCTCGCTGAAATTTGGCCATAAGCTCCACGAACTCCCAGAGATCCTGAAAACGGTTGTACAATGGGACCGGAGCAACGCGGATCACATTGGGCTCCCGCCAGTCGCAGATCACGCCCTGCGCTGTGAGGTAGTCAAAAAGTTGCTGCCCGTGCTCGTCGGTGAGCAGAGAGAGTTGAGCACCGCGATGTCTGGATTCTTTGGGGGTGATGACAGTGAATCGCGGCAAGTCTCGGCGCTTCTCCAGGAGTTGGAGTAGATAGGTGGTCAGCTTGATGGACTTGGCACGAATGGATCCCATGCCCGCTTCCTGGAAGAGGTCGAGGGAGGCTCGCAGGGCTGCCATGGAGAGCACGGGGGCATTGCTCAGTTGCCACCCTTCGGCTGTGGGAATGGGCAAAAATTGTGGCCCCATTTCAAAGCGCGTCTCCTTGTCGTGGCCCCACCAGCCAGCCAGGCGGTTGAGTTGTGGATTTTTGTGGTGTTGCTCGTGAATAAAGCAGCCTGCCACGCCACCGGGGCCTCCATTTAGGTACTTGTAGCTGCACCAACAGGCGAAGTCAACCCCCCATTCATGAAGTTCTAATGGCACATTTCCTGCAGCGTGAGCCAGATCCCACCCCACCTTAATACCCTGCTCTTGGGCAGCTTTGGTGATCGCTGACATGTCAAACCACTGACCCGTGTAGTAATTCACTCCGCCAAGAAGCGACATGGATATGTCGGCGCCCCAAGTTTCGATCACATTCAGAATGTCTTCCGTGTGAATCGAGTGTTCGCCATCGCGTGGATGGAGCAGCAGAAGGTCTTCTGTGGGATGGAGGCCATGCCATCGAAGCTGAGATTGAATCGCGTAGAGGTCCGAAGGAAAGGCATCTGCCTCAATCAGAATCTTACGCCTGCGTCCCTGAGGTTTGAAAAAGCTGGCCATCATTAGGTGAAGATTCACCGTGAGACCATTCATCATCACGACTTCGGAGGGTTTTGCGCCTACTATCTCGGCCATCGGTCCGCTCAACTGCTCGTGATAAGGGAGCCAGGGACTCTTGGCATGAAAGTGACCTTCTACGCCGAGTTGGGCCCAGTCTTGTAATTCTGCCTCGACATAGGCCTTTACCCCTTTAGGCTGGCATCCCAGCGAGTTTCCGGTAAAATAGAGCGCTGTTTTTTTGCCTGCTTTCGGCAGGAAAAACCGTTCTCGGAAGGAAGACAACGGATCTTCAGCATCGAGTGCTTGAGCGTAGGTCCGGTCGAGGGAAAAGGTTAGGGAAGACATCGAAGTTCTGAGTAGGGAATAGGGTGGAAAATTAGACTAGCTTCCGGGATTTGCCTAACAATTTCCTTCATAGATCCCTAGACTTTTCCAGACCCAAAAGAATTCATGTGAAGGAATCTCATCGAGCCGACTCAGCGCACAGCTGGGGCCCGATAGCCTTCAAGATCTACCATTTCGGCAAATTCCAAGGAATCGCTTCGCCACACATCAAATAATTTACTCATGGTGCCAGGTCGTTGCAAGTAGCGAAAATCCCAGGTTTTCATTGGTTCTACCAAGTCGGATTTCCCGATGACAAAGGACTCCGCAGTGGTTTCGGCGAGCGTGTAGGACCTTCCATTATGCTCGAAAAACATATTGTTTGACTTTGGGAAGTGCCCTTCTACTCCGACAGTGATGTGCCCGTCGAGGTACACCAGAAGGTAAGGAATATTGACCTGCTCCAGCAGGGAGCCATAGAGGATCACCTTCCCACTACAGTCTGCTTCTCCTGCAAGCAGCACATCGACGGGCCGCATGAAGATCTCCAAGTCGCCATGATGGGTGTAGCGGATGGCCTTGGTCACAAAATCGAGCAGGGCCTGCGCGGTGTCTCGCCGGGTGGTCATGGAAGGGTCGAGCAACTGCTCACAAAGCCGGATGAGGACAGGATCGCCTCGAAAAGAGATGGGTGCGCTGTGATTGGCGAGAACATAGGAGGTGTTGCCGGGGCCCGGAGCCAAGGCGAGGGCTGGGCCGTTAAATGCGTAGGTGTGGCGGAAGCTCTTTGCGAGTTCGGCCAGGGAGATAGAGATGGTGTGATCTTTCAGTTTACGAGTAATGATGCGATTGCTATCGATGACCATGTTCTTGGCTTCGAAGCGGATGACCACGCGGCTGGTGTCCGCGTCGCGCCGATGGTCTGGACCTAGCCAGTCGATGGCTTGGTAGCCAGTGGCATACTCAATGGATTCGGCTCCGCCGCAGGCAGCTTCGAGCCGAGCAAGGTCCTCAGGGTCGAGGTCACGTGGGACACTGAGATAAATGATGCGGTTGATGAGATCGTAAGAAATCCCCCGGGCGGGCACTCCCAAGACTTGCTCCGCGAATTCGGGAAACGAAAATTGTGGCAGATATAAGTA
>DAITMB010000017.1:16437-24662 GCA_036835375.1 Bacteroidota bacterium | reverse complement strand
CTATTACGTTCAGATTCACCTTATTAATATATGTGCCATGTCCAACTCGCATCTTAAACTTCTCGAAGGCAACAAGGCTTGGGTTCAAAAGACCAACGAATTAGAGCCCAATTTCTTCGAAGGTATCTCTCAGGGACAGAGCCCGGAATACTTGTGGATCGGTTGCTCCGACAGCCGTGTGCCTGCTACCCAGATCACCAATACCGTCCCAGGATCTATATTTGTGGGTAGAAATATCGCCAATATGGTCGTCCATACTGACTCAAATCTCCTCAGCACTGTGTACTACGCTGTGAAGCACCTCAAAGTAAAGCATATCATCGTCTGTGGGCACTATGGCTGTGGCGGTGTGAAAGCGGCTATGTCCAGCGACCGATTTGGATTTCTCGACAACTGGCTCGTTCACATCAAGGACGTCTATCGCCTTCACAAAAAGGAACTTGACGGAATTTCTGATCCGGAAGCCCGCACCAACCGCTTTGTTGAGCTCAATGTGATGGAGCAAGTCAACAATCTTTCCATGATTTCCTTTATCCAAGAGGCCTGGGAAAATGGAGAATTTCCTTACATCCACGGCTGGGTTTATCGCTTGGAAGACGGCATCATCAAAGAGCTTGATTGTACCATCAACTCCATGAAGCACCTCCATACTGTGTATCAATACACCGAAACGGAAGAGGCGATGAGCTAACTCGCCTGAACACTCTCTCTGCCCATGTATGCCAGCCACGCCCAAGAGAAGCTTCTCTTGGGCGTGGCTGTGTTGGAATGTCAGAAGCGTTTGGCTTAGTTAGTAGGATGATCTCCTACCCTCGTTCTTAACTATAATGACCTTGCTGTCTTTATGGCAAGGGGCAACTGCCAACAAAACCTACGATTGTACTGGCTCACTGATTGAGTGCCCAATCGTAATCCTTGTAGCTCGTGGTTGCATCGGCGGAGATCTTGGTACTGCTGTATTTATTCAAAAAATCAATCACGCTCCCATCCTTTTCGAAATCTTCGCGGTACCAATCAAAAATTTTGGAGATGCTAATTTGAGAAGCAGCGATGGAGTTATGTCGGGGGTCGTTGATGAACTTGCGGGTTTGCTGCGCTAATAGTAGTTCTACGTTGGTACCTGTGAACGCTTTGTTGAGCAGCGGCGGACAAGACTGTGAAGCGCAATTCACAGCAAAGTGAATGCGAGCATCTTTGAATTTTTCGCGGATGATGCCGTGCTCAATGTCATTGAGGCTGTAGGACTTGGAGTCGATGGTGATGAACTTTTTGTCCCAAGGGTTGCTCAGGTTGGTGATACTTTTCAGGGGAAAATTGTCGAGGATTAATTTCACAGTGTAAGCATTGTAGGCATTGATCCAATACGCCAGCTTGTCGTTTCGCGACCAATTTTCCTTTGGAGGATCTGCCTCCAATTCGAGTAAGTAAGCCTGCAAATCGCTCACATTGTTCTTCCAGGCAGGGTAATTCACGGCGCCATTGGCCGATACATATCGCTGAAGCTGACTATTCCAAGCTTGGTGCGAGGGGACTGCCATGACTGTGCAGGCTGACATGGCAAAAAAGAGTGCAACCAGAAAAATTGAGGGGAATCCTGTGAAATTCATGACTATTTATTGGTTTTTGACGTTTTTCGCGGTGAGATTGATGTATTTGACAAATCCGGAGACCCCTCAAATGAGCCATATCACTCCATAGACTTCCATCCGGAGTGAGCTCCGAAACCATCATTCAAAATGCTATGGCATGTGCAATCACCCTCTCCATGTACGTGGTTGAATGAGAAAACAGATCTTTAAAGCAGTGATGTGGCCGATAGTACGCTTCCACCACCTTGCTGTTGTGTCTTCCAGCTGACAAGAACACGAAATTCAAAAGTCACTTTATCAAAACCACAAACCGTTACTTTCTATGAAACAATGCTACCGACTGCTAGGGATTTTGGTCGTCATGATGGCCCTTCCTGGCTTCACATTTGGACAGGTCTGCACACCGGACTCTTCCTTTATTTCCCCGGGCATTTATCCAGCGATCTTACCTCCAGCCTGTGCAGGAATCTCTTACAGCACCAATCTCACCATCGTGGTGCCTGTGGACACAGTCGTTTCTTTTCCTCCCGTTGGCACTTTCACCATCCCAATAGATTCAATCATTTTGAATGCTGTGATTGGGTTGCCATCGGGATTTACGCTGAGTTGTGAACCCATGAACTGCGCGCTACCGGGTGGGGCGATAGGGTGTGTCAACATTGCGGGCACCTCAAACACGCCGGACACGATCGTATTGGATGTTGCCTTGACCACGTATCTCAACACGCCCTTCGGGCCTCTTACTCAGCCCGACACCCTGGAAGGCTATTTCACATTGTTCATCAATCCCGGGTTTGGCACGAGTATTCTTACCACCGATTCGGATTGCGCCTCAACCAATGGCACAGCCAAAGTCCTGCCCACTGGAGGCGCTACGCCCTTCACATATAGCTGGAGCACGGGTGCCAGCACCGACAGTATCGGAAATCTCGCCGCAGGACAGTACACGGTAATGACAACCGATGCCAGTGGCTGCGTCAAGCCCGACACTGTTGTTATCTCCACCGTAGGTCCCAATCCCGTCGTTGCTGCTGACTCCATCTTCTGGAGTGGATGTGCTTCCAACAATAATGGAGGAGCCATTCTTTTGGCTGTATCTGGGGGCACAAGCCCTTACACATACGTTTGGAGCAATGGAGGTGTCACCGATAGCCTGAGTGGCTTGCCAGCAGGAATGTACAGCGTGAGTGTGACAGACGCACAGGGCTGTGTTGGCTTGGAGACATTCCAGCTCACCGCTCCAGCCGAACTTACCCTGAGCACGGTCAATACTAACAATCTCAGCTGCCATGACGACAACTCGGGTTCCATCGAGATTGCCGTAGCTGGGGGCACGGGCGGTAATGTCTTTACCTGGACAGGACTTCCAAATGCCATTGGCCCCATCGTGGAAAATCTCCCAGCCGGGTCTTATTCTGTGACGGTCGAGGACGATGCTTCTTGCGTGAAAACCCTGTCGTTTACGCTGACAGAACCAGATCCCATCGCCATCACCTTCCAGTTTACAGGCGAAACGGCTTATGACCAGAAGGATGGCAGCGCCTTGGCGAACCCCAGCGGCGGCACCACGCCTTATACTTTTGCCTGGAGCAATGGCGCTACTACGGACCTGATTGAAGATCTTGAACCTGGTTGGTATGTGCTCACACTCACCGATGCCAACGGTTGTGTCAGCGTGGACTCGGTTGAGGTGCCTGCTGTAGCGCTGTCCATTGAAGATCGCTTGGGCATCCAGGCCTTTGGGATCGCTCCCAACCCTTCTCAAGGTGCAATTTCTATCACGTGGGATCTTGGCTACCAGCAATCGGCGCAACTACGTCTGCGCGACTTGAGGGGCGCTTTGGTACAGGACTGGGGCAGCATCGGGGTCAGGGGTGAGATTCGTACGACCCTCGGCCTTCCTGCAGGAATGTACCTGATCGAAATGGTGACTACCCGAGGCATTGGCCACCGCAAGTTGATCATTGAGTAGCTAAGCCACTGAGCAGCGGAATCTGCGCTCACAAGCGCATCAATCCCCGCTTATTTAACATAGAAAAGCCGCTCAGGAATTCCTGAGCGGCTTTTCTTATATCTGTTTCGCCAAGAGTGGTAATTTCAAGAAGTGCTCACATCAGAACATTTCCAAGAAAAACACTAAAACTGCTCGTAGCTAAAACTCTGGAAAATCTTCGGTTGGTCAACGATGGTCCGGCCAATCGACAACAATACCCCTTCTTCGTTATAGGCATACTCAATCGAACCCTTGGGGAGATCTCCCTGCTTCCAGTCCACTTTGGTAGGCAACCCCCTCTCATCGTAAATGAAGGTGTAGGTCTCTGTGTTGCCTTCGGCATCGGTATTCCCGATGGTCTGGATGGCTCCGTTGTCGTAGTAGGTGTAAGTCACTATCTTCTCCACTTCTCCGGCACCATTCTCAAAGCGCTCCTCTGCCAGCAACCCCGTGGGGTGATAGGCGTAACGGTGCACCTTGGTGATGGTGCTCCCTTGCCGCCAGCGAATCGCGACGAGCTGGCTATCAGAGTCATAGATGTACTGCCGTGTGTCAAGGAGCATCACCTGCTCGTTGGCAAGCATCTCGTAATCACGCACTTGAAACACTTGTCGGGCACTGTTGAATCGGTACCCTGTTCGGTAAGTTTTGCCCCACTTAAAATCTGTAGTCTGCTTCCAACCAAGGAAGCCGTTATTATTGTAGTAAAAGGAAGCAATCCGGCTGGTATCCTCGCTCGGAAGCATTTCAATCTCTTGAGACAACTGCCCCATGGGGCTGTACTCTCGCACGAGCTCTTGTTGGGGCACAATGAGGCCTGGTTTGAGGAGCTTGGTCGTGATGATCCGGACGGATTTCACGTTGTGAGCCATCAAATAAGGCAAAGAAAATTCTGGAGCCGATTGCAAATGATCGACTTGCAATGAAAAGGGCTGCGCTTGAACAATGGATAGGAGGGGGGAAAGGAAGAAGAGCAGGTAAAATCGCTTCATGCGTAAGCAGATTGATCGAGGATCGATTGTTCAACGGACACGTATTTGCGTGCTATGAGTCTTCAAAAGAACGGTAGGGCAAAGGCACCGAGAGACCGACCACAGGCATACATCCTGTTCCTGAAGAATGGAACAGTTTGTCGTTGAAAAATGGTCACTACAGAAACAGCAATTTGCCGATTCCGCAAGACAGAATAGTAGTCATTGAAAGGAAAGTACCCAATTCGCCTATGAATATAAGTAAGATTTCCAGAGCTTTTCAACCCTTACATTTGTTTTTTTGTAAAAAATCTAGGAAGCGAAGGAGACATTTCGAATATTTTGATCATTTTCATTTTCATATCTATTCCAGGTGGCAAATTTACTGCCATTTGTCTTTTTTATTAGCATTTCTGACTTCTTCCAGCCCTCAATTTCGAAAAAGGTGGTTGTAATCTTTTAGCACGTTTGCGAGGAATTCCTTGGGGTGCTCCTGTATTTCTATACCCATAACGGTCTGCACCTTAGCTGCAAGCTTGTTGAGCAGCGGCAAATTTTCACTTTTTACTCCCGCTTCAAGGACTTGTTTGAGTATGGAAATGTCGCGATCGGATAATTTCGAAACCTGAGGGAATCTAACCTGGTAGTCCTCGGCCGTCTCCACGAATATTGTGTCTGAAAAAGGGATCACCAAGCGAAGCTTTACTACGGATGTCCCTGCCGCCAGGTCTCCGAGTCGCTGGCCTTTTCTCCCAGCACTCATGGTGATAAATCCCACCAAACCCGGAAGCAAAAAGCTGGCACTCACCCAGATATCGATCAAGCGAAGACTCCATCGAAGCAAGTATTCAGTCACCCCCGGCGAAGCACCGTCTAGCCGAATGGTGCGCAGCCGAAAAATTCGCTTCCCAATCGTCTGGCCTTCCAACCAAAGCTCGGTCCACAGCGAGTAAGTGATCGCTGGCAAGAGGATCAAAAAGTTGATCGTAGTGAATGCCTCCGACACAAAATTGTCATATCGCCAATAATCTACAAGCCACACAAACCAAATTGATGCATAGGCCACGATGACCACCAAGTCAATCCCCGCACTCAAGGCCCTTTCCCAAACGCTGGCGACAGGATATTCCAGTTCGATGTTTTGAGTTGTCGGTATGATAATCGTGTTCATCCACGGAAATTTGGTACCTTACTGCCATGCAACAATGTCATGATTGACTGGATGAGCGGTGAGTCGAATATCGAACGAAACGCCCTTTCTACCGCCACGCTTGTTTGAAAGCCCGCATGAACATCTGCCTTCATTTTCCCACTCCCCACACAGCAGCAAGATACGTTTTCTCATGAGAGAACCCGCATTCCTTCACAGAAACAAAGATAAGTGGCTGGAATATGAAGCGTTGCTCAACCAGAAAATGAGCCATAAAGCGGACCCCGATCGCTTGGCTGCGCTTTATATACAACTGACGGACGACCTCGCCTATGCGCGGACTTTTTATCCACGAAGTCACGTCGTTCGCTACCTCAACGGAATTGCCGCCCAGACCCACCTCGCCATTTATCGGAGCAAACGTAGCTCATCACATCGCTTGCTCAGTTTCTGGACCCAAGAGGTTCCTGCGATGCTGGTGGATTCCCGAAGGGAACTTTTGGCGGCTTTTGGGATTTTTACCTTCGTCTTTCTCGTCGGGCTGCTTGCCTCGAGGAGCGACCAAGGATTCATTCGCGCTGTGCTCGGCGATGGCTACGTGGACATGACCATCGACAACATTGAGGCGGGTGATCCTATGGGCGTGTACAAGCAGTCGCCTTCCTTCCCGATGTTCGTCAGGATTGCTGCCAACAACATCAAAGTAGCCTTCATTGCTTTTGCAGCGGGGATCCTGCTGTCTGTCGGGACAATCTATGTTTTATTCAACAATGGGCTGATGCTGGGAGCCTTTTTTGGGCTATTCTATGTATATGGCGATTTATCGGAAGCCTTGCCAGTGATCTTTATTCACGGCACGCTGGAGCTCTCGGCGATCGTGATCGCTGGTGCCGCTGGATTAAAGCTGGGGAATAGCATTTTATTTCCCGGAACACAAACCCGGTCACGCTCCCTCCAGCGACAAGCCCGTCAAGGAATCGGGATCCTCATTGGGCTGGTGCCTGTATTTTTGCTGGCAGCATGGCTTGAGTCTTACCTCACGCGCCTCACAGAATGGTCACTCGCAGCCAAGCTCCTTATCATCGCCCTTTCATTAGGATTCATTCTGCTCTACTACGTGTGGTATCCTTGGTATTGGGAGCAAAAGCATCTCAAAAATCAGCCAGCCATTCAAACAGCAACCAGCCCAACTGGTTGGTTTTGACCATCGTTTCTCCTCATGAATCCACACGATTTTCTCCCCTCTACCCTGATACTGGCCGTCTTCCTCCTGCTCCATCCATCGTGGGCGCGAGGTCAGGAGACAGCGGTGATGCGGCATTTTCCTGCGGGAAAGCTAGACTCCCTGCGGGCAATGGAGCCGTATCAATACGGGAAGGAGCCCATTCCCGAATCCTCCTCCCGACTTCGTACGGGCAAAAGTGCAGCACTTCCCGAGTCTCCACCCTTTCGCTGGAGCATCCGGGCTACTATGTTTTTGTGTCTGGGGATCCTGCTTGTCATCATTCTGTTCAGCGTCTTTCGCCAATTTACACGACCCACTGCAAAGTCGCTAGCCGGAACCCAAGCCACAGAGGCAGTAACGTGGGAGGCCCTGACGAAGTCTGATTTCTCTCAGTTGATCACCCAAGCGGAGCAAGAACAGGATTGGCGCATGGCGCTTCGATACACCTATTTGCGCGAGCTGCAACTCCTCCAGCACGGAAAACATATCGATTGGCATCCTTACAAAACAGACGGACATTATCTGCGGGAAATCAAGTCCCCAGCGCGCCGGGAGTCTTTTTCCACCCTTTCTGGTGCTTATGCTTTCGTCTGGTATGGCGGACATTCCTTTTCCGAAAACCAATACCGATCCATCAAAGCCACACACCGCCCGCCTGCCGCCGGGTAGCCACCTGCGACATGCGAGCTGCTTTTGAATTTCTTACCCTTGTTTTCCCATTTTGACTTATGCGCCTCACGCTTACCTTTCGGATGGTATCCCTGCTACTCCTCGGCTTGATCGGGCTGCTCTATGGACTGAGCTTACTGGGCAATCCTGAAGGAAATGTTTGGCGAAAAAGTTGGTCTGGAGACGATCAGCAAGCATTTGGAGCGGAGTTACTACGCGACATGGTGAGCGAACTGATGGCGCCGGCTGTGGTCCTGCCAACCAAAAGATCGCCAGAAAAGGTCATGAATGCACGTGAGGTGCTGGGCTCCGAGCAGAGCGCCTATGTGTTTGTCAATGAAACATTTGACCCGATGCCGGCGGACTGGGATGAGTTGCTGCACTTTGTTGCACTTGGCAATAGTGTGTGGATCTCTGCATCGGCGATCTCGCAGGAGGTCGGACAAGCGCTGGGCATCGCCCTCAGAGACATTGACCTAGAAAACAGAGAATGGCTGGCATCGGACGATAGCTTGACTTTGTACTTTACACGAAAAGACTGGCCCTCTCAAGCGTTTCACATCCCTGTGCGGCACGTGAGGCGAATAGAAGTCATCGAAACTGTGACCGAAGAGGATTGGGAAGAGGA
>DAITMB010000017.1:0-16337 GCA_036835375.1 Bacteroidota bacterium | reverse complement strand
CAAGTCGAAATTTTGGCTAGAACCCAGGGTGGCCAACCCCTGAGCCTGAAGATCACATACGGAAAGGGCGCATTCTTCCTTTCTGCTTTTCCCGTATTCATCACCAATTACGGCTTGCTGGATCCGACCTACGAGCCCCTTGTGGCGGGGCTGTTTTCAGTGCTTCCAAATAATACCCAGGTGGTTTTTTGGGATGAATGGATCAAGGTGGGAAACCCGCGACATCGCAGTCCCGACAGAAGTAGCTCCAGTCAGAGCCCTTGGTCCTTCATTTGGAAAGAAGAAGCGCTTCGAATGGCGCTGATCCTGGCATCTGCGGGTCTGCTGTTGCTTGGAATTTTCCAAACGGGCCGCGTACAGCGCATCATCCCCGAATATCCTCCGCTTCCTAACATGACCCTCGATTTTGTCGATACGGTCGGAAGGCTGTACTTTCAGCAGCAAAATCATAGCCAACTAGCCCGAAAGCGTATTTTGCTCTTCAAACAAAGGCTCCACGACCGCTACTTCCTTCCGGAAGACTGGGGTTCGGCTGCGTTTGTCCGCTTGCTTGCTGCCAAGAGTGGGCTTGAGCCGCGCTTTGTACAGCAGCTCATCCAGCAAATCCTCTCCGTCGAAAAACGAGAAGAGCTCTCCGAGGCAGAACTGATTGAACTGAGCCAAATGTTGGACTTTTTTACACACAAAACAGTATCTTGACGAATGACGAATCAGGAGGTTCCCCACCAGCAACCAGAAGAAGCCAGCTCGACATTCCTTTCCTCGCCTACCGAGGAAATGGCCCCGGTTGCGGTGTTCAATGAGTCCATTGATCGGGTCAAGGCGGAAATCGCCCGTGTGATGGTGGGGCAGCAGGAGATGATCGACCTGATGTTGGCCGCCCTGCTTTCTCAGGGGCATGTGCTCCTCGAAGGGGTGCCCGGCGTGGCCAAAACCCTGGCAGCAAAGCTACTCTCAAAGAGCTTGGATACGCGTTTTTCGCGCATTCAATTCACCCCCGACCTGATGCCCTCCGATGTCCTCGGCACCACCGTGTTCAGTGCCCCCAACGGTCATTTTGAGTTTCGTCCTGGACCGATTTTCTCCCAGTTGGTCCTCATCGATGAGATCAATCGAGCTCCGGCCAAGACACAAGCGGCCCTCTTCGAAGTGATGGAAGAGCGCCAAGTCACGATGGATGGCATTTGTCATCCGATGGAGGAGCCATTTTTGGTGCTTGCCACGCAGAATCCCATCGAGCAGGAAGGCACCTATCGGCTGCCCGAGGCGCAACTTGATCGCTTTTTGTTCAAAATTGAGGTGGGCTATCCCAGCCACGAAGAGGAGTGGGAAATGCTCCGACGCTTTCACCAAGACCCCGCCTATGAGCGCTTAGCTAAGGTGCAGCCCGTGCTCAATGTGACTCAAATACAGGCGCTTCAACAACAAGTGCGGTTAGTCAATGTCGAGCCTCCCCTCCAGCAATATGTGGTGGACATCGTGCAGCAGACCCGTGGGCATCGCGACATTTACCTCGGCGCATCACCGCGTGCTTCTCTGGCCATTTTACAAGCTGGAAAGGCCATCGCGGCCATGCGAGGCAGAGATTTTCTCACGCCTGAAGACTTGCAATTTGTGGCTGAACCAGTCTTGATTCATCGCATCCTCCTCACCCCTGAAAAGGAACTCGAAGGGGGTACTGCGACCCAGGTGATTCGGGAACTGGTCCAGGAAGTGGAAGTGCCGAGGTAGGATTGACTACAGGTTTTAGAATCAATTGCCATGCGTCGCGTTGAAAAACCAGGCATTTTTGGAAAAAACCTGTCCTCGGGTTGGAATTTAGACAAATAGCTATTTATTTTTCGTCACGTTCTTGAATTCTGAGAAAGGAGGCAGACCTCCCTATCTGAGTTCCCACTTTTCCATTTTTTTTGACGAAGATCAGGAGAGACGCGCTGGGGTATCTTCGCCGAGCGGTCTTTTGGGCACCTGGCCCTGATCTCTGTACTCTTGTTATCGCCTTATTCACGGGGACAGAAATCAATTCTGTCCCCACTTTTTTTTGCTTCCCGCTGTAGGGGGGGATAAATCCCAAAAAGGAAGCGAACAAGGAGGTACCGGCAGCAGCCTGAACGACCCAGATCCAGAAGTTCCAGTCGCTATGCATCTATCTTCTCGAATTGCCGGAGGAATCGCAAGTCATTGAGGGAATAAAGCCGCAGATCGGGCACGCGATAGAGCAATTGGGAGATTCGCTCGACGCCCATTCCAAAGGCGTAACCGCTATACTTTTCTGGGTCAATGCCACAGTTGCGCAGCACATTCGGATCCACCATGCCGCATCCCATGATTTCAACCCAGCCGGTGCCTTTGGTCATTCGATAATCATCATCCGACTCCAGCCCCCACCAAACATCCATTTCTGCGCTGATCTCTGTGAAGGGAAAGTAGCTCGGACGCAGGCGAATCTTGGCTTGCTCGCCAAACATCGCATTCGCAAAAAACTGAAGCGCCTGCTTCATATCGGCAAAGCTCACTCCTTCATCGATCACGAGCCCTTCCACCTGATGAAAAAAGCAGTGGGCGCGAGCTGAAATGGCTTCATTCCGATAGACACGGCCAGGAGCGAGAATGCGAATCGGCGGTTGGTTGTTTTCCATCACGCGCACTTGCACAGAGGACGTGTGGGTCCTGAGCACATAATCCGGGTCGCGCCGCACGAAAAATGTGTCTTGCATGTCCCGCGCCGGGTGGTTTTCTTCAAAGTTGAGGGCGGTGAAATTGTGAAAATCATCTTCAATTTCCTGCGCCTCTGCGACCGCGTACCCCATCTGCTCGAATACAGACACAATTTTGTTGAGCACGATGCTGAGAGGATGTCTTGCGCCCGGCAGTCCCGGATCGCCCGGAAGGGTGAGGTCCAGTGGACGGTCCACGGAGGGCTTAGCCCCTTCGAGTTGCTGCTGAAAAGCTTCGAGCCGTGCCTGAGCCAAGAGTTTCAGCTCATTGAGTGGCTTCCCGACATCCCGCTTTAGCTCCCCGGGAAGCTCCCGGAAATCAGCAAACAGTTGATTGATGACGGCTTTTTTATTGGTAAACTTTCTGCGGAAAGTCTCCAGGTCATCTTCTTTGGCGACGACGAAGGTCTCCACTTCGGCGATCAGTTGCTTGATTTGTTCCAGCATGGGTCGGGCAGAATTGGTCTGCAAAAGTAGGAGAAGCCGCCCGGAGGAGCAAGCTTCGCGATGTGGGTATCAGTATATTTTCGACGGAGTGACCAGTCGTTGCCCGCTATTGCTAGTGCTTGCGGAACTAAGTAATAGACCAGATTAAACGCAGTCATTTTTTCGTGGGAAAAGGAAGAAAGGCCGAGCATAGCGAGCTATGTGAGACCTTTCTGACGCAGTACCGCGGAAAAAGGGCAAGTTTAAATGGTAAAGAAATTGGTTCCGAAAGCACTAGTGGGTGATTTCGCAGCGAGGCAAGCGGCTCTGGAGCTGCTCAATCTCCCACTGCGTGAGGCGATTGAAGGTGAGATCGAGTTTTCGCAGCTTACTTAATCCACCTACCCAAGCCGGCACCGTCACGAGCTTGTTGCCAGCGAGGTAGAGGTTTGTCAAGTTTTCCAAATCTCCCAGCGCAGGGGGCAGGTATTTGATCTTGTTATTCGCCAAAATCAGTACTTCGAGGTTCTTGAGCTGTCCGATGTCCGGCGGGATACTTTTGATCTTGTTATTAGAAAGATTCAACACCTGCAAGTTGGGGAAGCGGGCGACTTCCAGCGGAAAAAACGTCAACTTTTGGCCTCTCAGCGAGAGTTTATAGACATTTTCGGGATCTCGCATCGCTTCATCTATGCTGTAGATCCACTTTTTCCGCTCCAGCTGCTCTACACTCAGGAGAGGGCCTCGCTCGATGCTCGGTTGAGACTCGGGATTGCGGCTGCCTCTTACCACCACAGTGGTGTCCTGAGCCAGGGAGAGGTTCCCGCATCCAAGGAGCACCAATAAAAAAATGATTCTTGACATGGTCTTTGATTGGAGTGCCGCTAAGGTAAGCAACAGGCGCGAAATCTTTCAATATTTCGCAACAAGTAGATTTCAAATGCTGGGTGGAAGACAGTGGGGCCTCATTGTAAATCGAGTTCTCGCTCGAATAAATCGGTCTTAGCTGTCTTGAATCGACGAAGGGCGAGGCGAGGGTAGGTGATCTTCCAGAAAAGGCCTGGAGGCCAGGATCTCCGGGCCTTCTTGCCAGCGACAGGGCATCTGAAGCCAAATCAAGCCGGAATCAAAGAAGATACTTCCTTTGGGGAAGAGATTTTCAAGCTGGGAAAAATCCGTTTTCAACTGGTGAATGTGCAAGGGTTTGAGGCTCCAATTAAGGGGCAAAAAATGAGTGTTTGCAAAAACAGTCTTTTGATAGCGCGGTGCCACGGCTGCCCGCTCCCGTGCAAAAAAATCAGAAGCCGCTTCGAGGGATTCAAATACGGACTCCACCGGAAATTTTCGACTCAGGCGGGCACCGATCTCCAGGCGAAGTCGATTGCGATTTTTGAGTGTCCATTCAAAGCTTCCCGACCAAGGCATCCGGCGCCATGTGACGGGGATGGCTGCGAGGGGAAAAAGACCTCTGCGCGTCTGACGGATGGGCAGGCGCGTGTTGACTTCGTGACGCAAGATGTACATTCCATGATATCTTCTGCCACCTTGCTGCCATGTCACTGCAATTCGATACAGCACGTGCTCAGAGGAGAATGTCGGCAAGCCAATGTTCCTTTCGCATTCTAAATCTCGCATTTTGAAAAGAAGAATCCCCACTAAACCAAACCCATCTACCAAGCGCGGCTCGAAGGGAGAAGGCAACAAACGTTTGACCACCTCCACATCTGTGCGAAAGTTTAACAAAATAGTATCCTCCAATATGCCCGTCGCCTGTGCTAATCGCTTCACCTGCTTCTCTTTATTGCACTTCTTGTATTCATACCTTCCCTAACGGCAAAAGCCATCCTGAAGATGTGCAGGATGGTTTCTTTTTCTTGGAGTGGATCACATGGTGATGCTTGGTTTCAAATGGTTACCGAATCTTATTCGACCTTCCGCTTGCAAATTGTTGGGGCAGGAAGATCTCCAGACTATTGTTTTTCCCACTCCTCGAGATTCAATTTTTCGCTGCTTTGTGGAGCTACTTGGTCAGGACAAATCTCATTCCCTGCCTCAATGTCGGCTAGGGCCACCGCCTCTTTTTCTGCTTCCTGGGTTACTTTGTGGTCGTGCAAAGAGCGAAGGGCGACACCTGCTAGCCCTGCGGCAAGAAGCGGAAACATGAGAAACCACATCCAACCACTCGACAGTTCGTCTGCCATGAGCACCCCGCCCAGCACCAGCGCGATGTTATACACCACAGTCCAGCGCCAAATATTGCGCGTTTTCTTCCAAGAGTGGCGGTCCTGTACTGAGAGCCAATAATTCACATAGAGCACCATGCCGGGCAGGCTCACGGGAATCATAAAGAAAAATACCATACCGGCGATCATGGTAGGCACATTCACTATCGCAAAGAGGAGCGCCATGATCCGGGCACCTGCACCGACTTCATCGGAATGCCAGCGCTCAGTGAATTTTTGGGTGTGGTTCATCAGAAATCGTTTGATTACTCGCATACGCCCTGTCATGAATATTGTTTTCATAACTTTCAATTATTATTGAAAGTATTTTTAGCCTCATTGATTTCCTTGAATTTTCTCAAAAACAAGCCACGCTTTCACAGGGTCTGCCCGATCAAGTCATCGGTTCCACTCCTCTCAAAAATTTCCTCCGCTGTAGATCACCCTACTCCGAAGCCCAGTGCCCATCCATTTCCGCCTCACCTTCATCGCACCTACCACTACAGACACGCCTTCTTGCTGCTCGATCCACTGATTAGAGGTAGCTCCTTGCAGCGTTGCAGGATCTTCCATCCAGATTTCGCCCCCTTTTCCCAACTCAAATTGCCCTCCTCGCTCCAACACGAGTTTTGAATCTTTTTCAAAGTATATCCGGCTATGTGCTCCGACTTGGACGACAGCTCCTCGCTCAATGAGCAGCGTCTGTCCAGCCCCAATTTTCAACTCTGTGGGTGGAGCAAAGGTTTCTGTGACTGGGTGGATGTTTTGGCGCTGGGGAGTGCCGCTGAGTGACAAAGTCAGGGAAGCATTCGCTTGAATGCGCAAGACTACCTCTTCGTCGATGTGATCTACCTCCGGGATCCACATTCGGCCACACCAGCGCTGGTCGGATGTGATGGCCCAGTCGTTCATTTGAATATCGAGCAAGAGTGCGCCCGAGGCTTGCCGTTCAAGAACCTTGACCGAGATGCCTGAAAGTATATAAGGCTCGAGGCTGTCTTGGGTAGCAAAATACCTTGGGTAATTGGTCACGACCGTAGAGCTGGAGAGCCCCAAAGATAGACCCGGTACGAAGGCGTCCTTCTCGGTGCCCGTGTTGGCGATCGTCAATCGATTTTCTCCACCTATCCGCTCGGCCCAAAGGTCGTGCTGCTCTTTGCCGCCACCGTCGGCGTTGCCATGGGAGACACCCACCATGATCTTCCCATCGCCGTTGTAGTCGGCACGCAGAAACTGAAAGGCATTTTGTCCAGATATGGGATTGGGAGCTACCTTTTCCATGACAGGAGACAAAAAGTATCTCGTGTTGAGACTATCGCCTGTAAACCGCCAGTCATGATTGCCTTCTCCGTGAAGCATTCTCAGAAAATTGACCTGCGCAGGCGCGAAGGGATTGAGCCGGGGTTGACGCCTGTCAGCGCCGGGGCTGCCGACCAGATAGGCATACATTCCCGCTGCCGATTGTGGATGGTCTTGGTTAGGATCTTTGAAAAACATCTTCTCGTCCCAAGGATCAATCTTTTGATGATTCTCCAGCCATAGATAATCTTCAGTTCCGGGGATTCGAATGCGTATGGCGTCTCGGTCTTTGACCATGTCCTTCAACAAATAGGTGCCGCTCTCGGTGATCTCCTGCACGGGAAGCCAGCCCAGCCACCAAGACTCCCACGCATTGGTCGTGAAAAAGGGTGCATGCCACGCGGCCATGAGTCCCCAGCCTTTTTGCGTGTAAAAACGGTCTCCGTCTGAGCTATTTGCCCCCAGATAATGGGGTGCCGAGTAGAGATTATGTGCAAATTCATGCTTGAAATAGAGCCAGTTGTGCTTGGTATTCGTGTAGGACTTGATGCCGGTGTGCCCATCCAGAATGCGGTATCGCGAACCGGGAATACCAAGGTTGCTACTCGACCCCATGCCTGTGCTGCCGGGAGCGCGGTGCATAAAGATGACGTAGTCCAAAATGCTGTCGGGAGGCGTATCTACATTGCTGTTAAGATAATTGGGGCGATTGCTGCGTCGATCGTATTTGGCCCAAGGAAAAGCAGGATCGTTTTCTGCAATCCAATTGACGGCGGCCTGGTTCATTTGTCCTTGCCGAGAAAAAAAATTATTTCTGCGCTCGGGAATGAAGGTGATGGGGACTTGCAATGGGTAAATGTCGCCTGTGATGCGAAACTGGCCGCCAGACATATGGAAGTAGTAATCCGAAAGATTTTGCACATCCGCCTTCCCGATGTCATCGGCCTCCGCGTGAAACATGGCATTGATGTCTCCTCTTGCGATTTCTGGCAAATATCCCACCGCGCTGCTGTCGGGCCAGGTGGTTTCTCGGGGCATGAGGTTCGCATCGTCATAGCGAATGAAAATCACCAACACGTGCAAATCTCCGCTAGGTGTATGGACGCCTCCAAAACGGGAGTCCAACTCTTGTGCCTGCGCCAATAGCATGCTAGGCAACAAAGCAAGGATTAAGGAGGTCCGGAGAATTCGCGAGATCAAGGGGTCAAAAAAATAGCGTGTCATGGGGGAGATCCTGGAATGTTACGCCTCAATATCGAAAAACCCTGACCAAAAGTAGATATCAAAAGCTGTTATTCGAGGATTTCATCTGCTACCTTCGTGCATGAACTCAAGCGAAATCCTCCCTGAATGGCGGCTTCCTAGATATGTGTTGGAACTGCGCGACGAGGGCAACCAATGCTTGGTCTATGACCCAATCCGGCGGATGTGGGTGCTCATGTTGCCCGAGGAGGAAGTTCGTCAGCACTTGATTCGCTGGTTGATCGCCGATCGCGGCATTTCTCCTTTATTGATTTCCGTAGAAAAAGAGATTCGCTACCGAAACATGCGCCGACGCTTCGACCTCGTGATTTTTGACCGAAATGGTCATCCCTGGCTCTTGGGAGAGTGCAAAGCACCCACAGTACCGATTTCTCAAGATACCATCAACCAGATCGCTCGCTACAACCAAGTGCTCGGTGCCCCCCATCTTCTTGTGACCAACGGCCGGGGGCTGATCATTTTTTCACGCAACGCACAAGGAGCCTTTGAGCCCAATCCTGCCTGGTGACGTAGCTCGCACCTTGGGAAAGATCCATCAGCACAAAAGGTAGATAAGACATCTATTCTCGTCTTTCACATACCCATTCAAATCCGCATCCTTTTTCTATATTTGCGCGTTCATTCCCGCATCAGCAGAATAGCCTTCCAACAGGCGGGATTGGTTCGTGATATTTCCTTGAGATTCACGGTGTCAAAACGCCTGATTGACTTTTTTGCTTTTCTTCAACAGCCTGATTTCTACATGCCGCGTACATTTCCCGAATACAAAAAGTTCTCCTTACCAGAGGTTGATCGCGAAGTCCTTAGTTGGTGGTCGGAACACGATTCCTTCGCCAAAAGCATCAGCACCCGACAAGGAAAGCCCGTATTTACTTTTTATGAAGGTCCCCCTTCTGCGAACGGAAAGCCCGGTATTCACCACGTCATTGCCCGGACCATCAAGGACCTCGTGTGCAGATACAAGACCTTGCAAGGCTATCAGGTAGCCCGCAAGGGCGGTTGGGATACCCATGGTTTGCCCGTAGAACTCCAAGTTGAAAAACGCTTAGGCATTACCAAAGAAGATATCGGGAAAAAAATCTCCGTTCGGGACTACAATGCCGAGTGCCGCAAAGATGTCCTGATCTACAAGGATCTTTGGGACGATCTCACACGGAAAATGGGCTACTGGGTGGACCTAGACAACCCTTATGTGACCTTTGAAAATCCCTACATTGAGTCGGTATGGAACCTGCTGAAGCGACTCTGGGAAAAAGGACTGCTGTATAAAGGCTTCACCATCCAGCCATACTCACCGGCAGCAGGCACGGGCCTCAGCTCGCATGAGCTCAATATGCCCGGCACCTACCGGATGATCAAAGACACCTCTGCCACCGCACAATTCAAGCGCAAGGATGCTGATGAATATTTCCTCGCCTGGACTACCACGCCTTGGACGCTCCCTGCCAACACAGCTTTGGCTGTGGGTGCCAAAATCACCTATGTGAAGGTCCGTACCTTCAACCCCTATACCCATGTGCCGGTGACGGTAATCTTGGCCAAAGATCTCCTTGCGTCTTATTTTGACCTTGACGCTGCCGCGCTACCGCTAGACGGATATCAGCCGGGCGACAAGAAGATCCCTTTTGAAATTGTGGAGGAAGTCACTGGAAAAGAGCTTGCAGGAATTGAATATGAGCAGCTTCTTCCCTACGTGCAACCGGACAAACCCGCCTTTCGGGTGATTCTCGGCGACTTTGTGTCAACACAAGATGGCACAGGCATCGTGCACATTGCACCGACTTTTGGTGCGGATGACTTTCATGTTTCTCGCCAAAATGACATTCCCGCCCTCCTGGTCAAAGATGAAGACGGCCACCTCGGCCCCCTGGTCGATCGGCAAGGCCGATTTGTGAAGGAAGTCACCGACTTTGCTGGCAGATATGTCAAGGATTACGGACAAGTGGAAGAGCGCTCCGTGGATGTGGACATTGCGATCAAGCTCAAGGAGGAAAATAAGGCCTTCAAAATTGAAAAATACGAGCACAGCTACCCTCATTGCTGGCGTACGGACCGCCCGGTCCTTTACTACCCTCTCGATAGCTGGTTTATCCGCACCACAGCAGTCAAGGATCGCCTGATCGAGAAAAACAAAGAGATCAACTGGAAGCCCGCCGCGACAGGCACGGGTCGCTTCGGCAATTGGCTTGAAAATCTGGTGGATTGGAACCTGTCCCGGTCCCGCTATTGGGGAGTTCCTTTGCCGATCTGGCGCACTGAAGATGGACAGGAAGAGCGCTGCATTGGGTCCATTGAAGAACTACGAACAGAAATCGAAGCCTCGATTCAAGCAGGGTTCATGCAGCCATCGGACATGGAAGCCTTTTTTGCGAACCTCGACCTGCACAAGCCTGGCGTGGACGAACTCATCCTCGTTAGCCCATCTGGCAAACCCATGAAGCGCGAGAGCGACCTCATCGACGTATGGTTTGACTCCGGTGCGATGCCTTTCGCGCAGTGGCATTACCCATTTGAGAATCAGGAAAACTTCCGCGCTTCGTTTCCAGCAGAATTTATCTCCGAGGGCGTAGATCAGACCCGGGGTTGGTTTTTTACCCTTCACGCCCTCGCCGTGATGCTGGAAGACAGCGTCGCATTCAAAAATGTGATCTCTACCGGCCTCTTGCAAGACAAGGAAGGGCGGAAAATGTCCAAGCGCCTCGGCAATGTCGTGGACCCATTTGAGACCATTGCAACCTATGGAGCTGATGCCACCAGATGGTACATCATTGGGAACTCACAACCCTGGGACAATCTCAAATTCGACATCAAAGGCATCGAAGAAGTGCAACGGCGCTTTTTCGGGACGCTCTCAAACACCTATAGCTTCTTTGCCCTCTATGCCAATCTCAATGGTCTGGAGTGGACAGAAAGTATCGCCCCCGCTGATCGCGAAGAACTCGACCAGTGGATCATCTCCGTGTTGCACTCCTTGATTCAGTCAGTGGAGGAATACATGGACGACTACGAACCGACCAAAGCTGTGCGGGCCATCGACCACTTTGTAAACGAGCAGCTTTCCAATTGGTATGTCCGCCTGTCACGTCGGCGTTTTTGGGAGGGCAATCCAGCAGCGTTTCACACCCTGTATGAATGTTTGGAGGCGGTGGCCATCCTCATGAGTCCCTTTGCGCCATTTTATGCTGAGCGTCTCTATGGTGATCTCACCGGCCGCAAGGGAGGAGCAAGTGTGCATCACGCTCAGTTTCCGGCGTTTCACCCCGCCTGGATCGACCGGAATGCAGAGGCGCGCATGGATATGGCTCAGCGATTGGCATCGCTCGTGCTGAGCCTTCGGCGCAAGGAAAAAATCAAAGTACGCCAACCTTTGGGCAAAGCCCTGGTTGCCATCAGTGGCAGTGAGCTCGGGGAGCAAGACCTCGACCGGGTGAAGACCATCTTGTCCAGTGAGGTAAATATCAAGGAGTTCTCCTACATCACCGAGGACAATGCCATTTTGGTGAAGAAAGCTAAACCCAATTTTCGCGTCTTGGGTCCTAAAGCGGGACCAAAGATCAAAGAAGTTGGCGCTGCGCTAGCGACTTGGACACAAAAGGATATCCGCAACTATGAGCGTGACGGCTCGGCAACCCTGGCCTTGGCGGGTGGGACTTTCGAGTTGGATGCCGGCGATGTGGACATCCTGAGCGAAGACATTCCCGGCTGGCTGGTTGCTACCGATGGACCATTCACGGTCGCAATTGACTTGACCATCAGCGAAGAGTTGCGATTGGAGGGAATGGCGAGAGAATTTATCAACAAAATTCAGAATTTACGAAAAACCAAAGGACTTGAGGTGACCGACCGCATAGCTCTGACAATTAGCTCTCATCCAGTATGGGATCACGCCTTGCACATCCATGGCGAATACATCAGCAAAGAGACCCTAGCCACGTCCCTACAGGTGATGGATCGTTCGCTGGAAGATGAGCTGGAAGTCAATGGCACGCACGGAAGCCTGAGCCTCCAAGTGGTTTAATCATTTTATCCCATTTCCCGGTCTCGAGCAGAAAGCTGCATCACAATCGGGAACTTTTATTGAAGTTGGACTATGTCAGAGAGCAACGAAAAAAACTTCTACAACAGGGCTGAACTCGATGAGTTTCGGGAATTAATCAACCAGAAGCTCGAAGAATCTCAGTCGGAATATCGGCGATTGGCAGATAGTCTGCGAGAATTCAGTGGCAACTCTGCCGACAGCATCAACTTCACCGAATACGGCAACGAAAGTCGGGAGAAGGAGCAAGTGGAGATGCTGATGGCCCGCCAGGCTAAGTTTTCGGACAAGCTGGAAAAAGCGCTTATCCGGATCGAAAATGGCTCCTACGGCGTGTGCCGTGTCACTGGAGAGTTGATTCCGAAAGAGCGACTCCGCATTGTCCCTCACGCCACGACGACTGTCGCCGCCAAAATCGACGAGAATTCCCGGCTGGAGTCCCGCAGGCTTTCGCCCACAGCGAATAAGTCCACGGAAGCGTATTCTTCTGACGAAGAAGAGTAGAAAGCAGCAAAACAGTACGGAGCAGGAGAAAATCGTCTCTGACAATGATCGGTCGCCAATCCTTGTCATTCTATTCTTACCGAAGCCCTCAACCCTTTTCCATTGAGACAGGTCCGCAAATTTTTGATCCTCGCCTTGGCCATCGTAGTGGTGGACCAGATCGTGAAAGTCATCGTCAAGACCAACATGGTCATCGGTCAATCGATACCGCTAATCGGCGATTGGTTCAAGATCCAGTTTATCGAAAATCCTGGTGCGGCCTTTGGCCTGAAGGTGACGAGCTTCTTCGGCAGCATGTCTGAGGACATGGGCAAGATCATTCTCACAATTTTCTCTTTGCTGGCTTTGGCTGGCATCGTGTATTTTTTGGTGAAAATGTCGTCCCATCGATCTCCTCTCCCGTGGTTTCTAGCCTTGATCCTTGGGGGCGCGGTGGGCAATATCATCGACCGCACCTTCTATGGTCTCTTCTTTTCGGACATCAATACCTATAGTGGCGGGCTGTTCTTCGGACGTGTGGTGGATATGTTCTACTTTGATCTGGTGGACATGCCACTTCCTGGCTTCATGGGAGGCGGCACCTATCATTTGTGGCCCATTTTTAATGTGGCAGACATGGCCATCACGGTAGGTATCGTTGTTGTCTTGATATTTCAAGGCAAATTTACCCGAATGCACGATCGCAGCCTGGAACTTGCTCCTGAGGCTGCTTCCTCCCTTCAAAAAGACAGTCAACTCCCTATTCCCCCACAAGACTCTCTCTCCGTGTCAGAGGACCCTGAGCAGGCTTCATGAAATTTAGACGATATGCTGGGCTATGTCTTGCCATCACTTTTCTGGATCAGGGCCTGAAAGTGCTGGTGAAGCTCACCATGTATCCGGGGGAATCTTGGCCCTTGATTGGGGATGCGTTTCGGCTCACGTTAGTGGAAAACAATGGGTTCGCGTTCGGGCTGACCTTGGCCGATCTCGCCGATAAATTTGGCCAATCATGGTCTTCGGAGACCGCAAAAGTGATCCTCTCCCTCATTTCTTTGATTGCACTGGCTGCATTGATCTATGGCCTCTGGCGATTTTCTCGACACCAGTCACCATTGCCCTATTTCTTGGCCTGCGTTGTCGGAGGTGCGCTCGGCAATGTGATCGACCGGACGTTTTACGGGTGGATATTTCAGTCGATCAATGTGTATGACGGGAGACTGCTGCACGGCAGGGTGGTAGACATGTTTCATCTCAACTCAGAAGCTTCTTGGCTCAATGCCCCCATTTTCAACCTTGCAGATGTGGCCATCTTTGTGGGCGTACTGACCCTGCTCCTTTTTCAGGGAAAGTTTCAGCGAATGCACCGAAAACGCGTGGCGGCAGCACTCAGCGATGATCTGAGTCAGAAGGCAGATTAGTTGCCTTGAAATGCGAAATCGCAATTTAGCCCGCCCGGTCCATGATTTGGATTCCAGTGTTTGTTCTTACATTCTGGAAAAACACACATCATGGACTTTTCATCCCTCAATTATCTTGCTATCGCAGCCGCAGCCATCGCAGCGTTTGGCTTGGGGGCGCTTTGGTACAGCCCTATCTCATTTGGTAAAGTATGGCAGAAAGAGCTCGGATTCACCGACGAATATCTCGCCCAAGCCAACATGGCGCTGGTGTTCGGCACAAGCTTTTTGCTCATTTTGGGTATGTCGCTTGGCTTGGCCCTCTTTATTCGTCAAGGTGATGACCCTGTAGGGTGGCTCCAAGGCATCTACCATGGCCTGTTCATCGGGATCGCCTTCGTGGGGACCTCCTTGGGCATCAACCTGATCTACCAGCGCAAATCCTTGAAACTCTGGCTGATTGATGCTGGCTATCAAATCATGTTTCTCGCCATGATGGGTTCCATTTTGGGCGCTTGGCAATGAGCCTCGGTGCTCGCTTAAAGTCATTGGCTCATCTTTCTCCTATCACTTCCGAGGGCTTCGGCGGGGCAAGCTCCCTGCTGGACCAAATCCAGGTGCTGGGACTGATGGAAGATTGAATTTTCGTGAGATCCACATCTGACTTCACTAGCTGGCGTCGCGGCTTGTGACCGTTGAGAATGGCGTAGGAATCCACGTACACTTCCACCGCCGGATACCCGTGATGGGCGTAGTAGCGAGAGAGATAGTGGCTGAATTGAAGAATCATGTCTGGCCTGCCGACCATTTTTCGGACTTGGCGAGAAGAGAGAAATTTTTGGGGATTGACTTCCCATTTTTTGCCAGAAGCAGGATCCACCACCCGAAAAGTTGCTTCGCCGGATTTGCTGCGGAGCTTCATATGCCATGAAAATCGGTGCCCTTCTTCGGTCCAGTGTACATCGCCGGGATAGAGAAAATGGCGCAGAGGCAAGGCGACTTGAATCAGCAAAAACGCTGCAATCAGAGAGAGCACTACGGATTTTTTGACCGGGATATAAAATTTCTCGAGGGAAGTTTTCATCTGAGGAATGAGGCGTTTGCACCAATCTGGCTCGAAATAGATGGTCGTCGCCGCAATCATGAACCATGGAAAGATGCCGATGGAAAACAACCGCGCATTGGTGAGGTGAAAGAGCACCACCACCAGAAAGGCAAAAGGTCGTGTTTTTCGCCAAAGCAACAAGGGCGCTGCCAGCAAATCAAGGAGCAAGCCGCCATAAGCAAAGGTCATTACGACCCAGGATTCTGTGAAATAAGAGCCAATCAAAGGGAAGTCCGTAGATGCTGAAAGCCATTTTCCGATCGGCTCCCCGTTGAGCCAGTCGGGATTGATTTTAGCGATTCCTCCGAAAAAATATACCACCGAGAGCAGCGCCTGCAACAAATACAGGCTCCAAGCCGGCACTGTGTTGCGCTGGGTACTGAGACCGATGTGCGCATCAATGGAAAATCGCCGATTGAGCGGCAGGAAGATCATGATGCCCGCCAGAAGTGATATGAGGTAAAAATGGTTGAGATAGTAGGACTTGTCCAAAAGGAACACGTAGGTGAACCCTACGAAAAACATCCCAATGCTCACCCGATAGGCCAAGCCAATGGCGATACAGAACGCCAAGATGCCCAAGACCATGAAATGGACATACATGCCATTGCCTGCCCAAACCTTTACCCATTCAAATCCCTCGTAACCAAAGAGAAAATTCGGGTCGATCCAATATCGCCTGATCCAATCATGGACAAAGTATCGGCTGATTTCCCAGAGCATGAGAGCGCCGAAGGCGATTCGGAAAAATACCAAGGACGCGCTATCTACCTCGCGAAACATGGCTTCGCTGAGTTTATTCATTCGTGTTGGTTGGGTCGTATGTGTCATCGCTCAATTCATTAATTGGTGAAACAGAGGAGGGACAGGTGAGAGAATGACTTCTCTTTCCCCATCCCATTCCAAGAGCAAAAACCAGAAAGAAAATCACTGAGGTGATTTCTCAACCAGGGCTTCGCTATGCTTGAAGCAACAGAAACTTACCCTTGGCCGAGAGAACATCGCTCTGGAGAGCATGAGTCACCATCGAAATTCATCTTGTTTCGTTGACTGCCAGGGTTAGTGGCCGACAGACTTAGACATCGTCGTCGTCATCGCTCACCCCATCATCGTCATCGTCGCTGATGCCATCGTCGTCGTCATCACTGATACCATCGTCGTCGTCATCGCTGATACCGTCGTCATCGTCGTCGCTGATGCCGTCGTCGTCGTCATCGCTGATGCCGTCATCGTCGTCGTCACTGATGCCGTCGTCGTCGTCGTCACTGATGCCGTCGTCGTCATCATCGCTGATGCCATCGTCGTCGTCGTCGCTGATGCCATCGTCGTCATCGTCGCTGATACCGTCATCATCGTCGTCGCTGATACCATCATCGTCATCATCGC